>CAZTJJ010000039.1:0-13254 GCA_964614065.1 uncultured Thermotogae bacterium | reverse complement strand
CTCGGTTTATGCCTGCGTTATTTATTAGGATGTCGATCCGATCCCACTTGTTTTCTATTTTCGAAACCACATCTTTAACCTGCTCACGAATCGTTACATCCATCTCGGCGAAGAATGCCTGACCACTATTTTTTCTGATTAAGTTAACAGTTTCCTTACCTTGTTCTTCCGATACATCCACTACAGCCACCTTTGCACCTGCATCAGCAAATGTAACGGCAGTTTCCCGACCGATACCTCTGGATCCTCCGGTAATCATAGCAATTTTGCCTTCTAAGTTCATCTAAACCCTCCTTTTAGACCCATCTGAACAGAGAAACCGACAAAACAAAACCAGCACCGGAAGTGCAAAACGCTACCAAATCTCCGCTTTCTATCTTCCCGGTCTTCAGTGCGTCGTTCAAAGCCATTAACACGGAGGCAGACCCGGAGTAACCAAATTTATCCATCACGAAGTGAGTATGAGATAACTCCAATCCAAGGCGGTCCATTGTCTCCTCCGCAGCCGATCGATCAACCTGATTAAATAAGACCATGTCTAGGTCGCTTACTTCCGCATCGACTTTATTAAGTGTGCTATTTATGAGTTTTGGCCACCGCCTCTGGTTGAAATCTGGAGGTACGTGGTGTTCGTTTTCGTGGAACCTCAGATAATGCCTCTTATTTTCAATCATCTCCTGATTCGGAGGCCGAGCCGTGCCAAGGTAGATCCCATAGGCATCCCAATATTCACCCACGGTTGTCATGTCCGAAGCCAGATATCCAGGTTCGTTCGAGCGGGAGACAATGATTGCACCTCCACCATCTGAAAAGAGCATCCCCAGTACCTTTGAGCTGGAAGTTGAGTAATCGCTCCAATCAAGCCATTTAGTCATACCATAAGCACCAGCTACTAGTACATGATCTATACCTGGATCCAGGGCGATGTATTGAGATGCGATTGCCATTGCGATGGTCTCGTCCGTGCAAGCTGCGTTTATATCGAATGAACCGGCATTTGTAGCGTCGAGCTTATACTGAAGAACAGCTGAAGTGGGAGGTGAAACGTAATCCGGTGTATCCGTGGCTAGAATTATCAGGTCAAGATCGGTTGGGGCTATTCTCGCGTCTTTGAGTGCCTCCCGGGCTGCCTCAGCCGCCATGTCGGATGTGCTTTCGTCCGGTGCCGCTTGGTAGCGAAGACCAATTCCCATATCCTCCAGGTATTCTTCTACGTCGTAGTTCATCCGGCGCCCAAGTTCTTCGTTGGTGATTTTCTTGTCTGGTAGATAGATTCCTGTTCCAGAAATCTTTGCCCACCTTCGAGCGTCCATACCGGGAAGTTTTAAATCCTTTAACTCCACGATATTCCCTCCTTTGTGAGATAACCCGTGCTTAGTGTTACTGGACCCCTTGTCTGTTAAACTATACGTCGATTATCATTGCGAATCCCTGGCCACCACCGATACACAGTGTAGCAAGACCTTTTCCGCCACCTTGGCGCTTCAATTCGTAGATCAACGACACTACCATTCTGGCTCCTGTCGCTCCAACCGGGTGACCAAGTGGGATTCCTGATCCATGTGGATTGACATCCTCGCAACTAGGCTGGCAGTATTTGGTGATTCTTTAACTACAATTTTACCTAAATCTGCTACCTTGACACCCCTTAGCGAGCCCCCAAATTTGCCAACGGGTGTTCTAACTGCTGAGACAATTACCGGGTCGTTTTTCGTCAATACCAAAACCCCCGATTTGAATTAGGTTGTAAAAATATTTGCAGAAATTTATGACATTTGAATCAGTTCTCATTTTATTTTATATTTTTCCTTCTGTCAAGTAAACTAAGTTGTGGGATTTGGGTTACAACTAGTTTTTGGTGAGTTATTGAAAAGTCCATTGTGACCGGATTAGCTCTCAAACCCAGGTGTCGGTTTTGTACCATGAGTGGTTGTTTCCGATTGTGGATATTGGCGGCTGCCTTTAATAATGTTTAGTGTTTGTGATTGATGAGCTTCAGGCTGCAGGACCCATTCGCCCGGAGGTTTTAATGCGGGGAGAAGTGAATTTAGATACAGTTAAAGCCAAGAAAACGTACCGTAATTTATTATCTACATCGGAAGCAGTATTTGAAGAAAGAGGTTTTTACAATACTACCATTACCGAAATCTGCCGGCGTGCCCAACTGGCTAATGGTACCTTCTACCGTTATTTTAAGGATAAAGACGAAATATTCAGCGTCCTGGCTGGACAATTGAGCGAAGATTTTACCGAGGAAATTCAAAGCGCATTGCAAAAGCCAAATAAGTCATTTATTGAAAAACTGGAAGCCGTTTTGGTAACTTACTTTTCCTTTCTTCACGAACATTCATCCACATTTCAAATATTCCGCCAGGCCGAGTTTGTCGACCAAAAGGTTCATCAATCCTTCTACTCCAACATAACCAAAACCTTTGTTACTGCCTTTGAAAATGCTGCTAGGGAAGGCAAGTATCGCTCTCACCATCCGCAAATCCTGGCCAATTGGCTGCTGGGAGCTCTTAGTTTTACTTCTATGCGCTGGATTATCTGGGACTCGGCTTTAGGCACACAAGATCTGGTTAAAGATCTTTTGAGTTTTATCTCTCTAGGGATCGATAGCGGAGATACTGAGATTAAAGTTGATAAAGCCCCCCTTTCGCCGCAAATGTCGGGTCTGGACAAAAAGACGGACAAGGTTAAAGCCAAGTTGCTATTTGCTGCCGAAGATTGCTTTGGTAGAAATGGCTTCTTCGAGACTGCGGTTGGAGATATCACCCGCAAAGCGGACGTAGCTCAGGGTACCTTCTATCATTATTTCTCGACCAAGGTGGAGGTTTTTAAAAAATTAGTGTACGAGATAAACAGACGTTGGCGTAAGGAAGTACAAAAGGAGATCGCTGATTTGGATGATAGAAGACTGGTCGAGTATTACGGATTCCGCGTTTTCTTCTCATTTATCGTAAAACATCCTCAACTGTACCGTATCGTCCGTGAAGCAGAGTTTGTAGACAAGCAGGTTGGTCAGTGGTTTTACAGGCGATTTGCTGAAGGGTACATGCGGGGATTGGAGAAAGCAATGAACAAAGGACAGATAAGAGAGTTCCAGCCGGAGGTCCTTGCTTATATTTTGATGGGAATCGGTCATTTCTTTGGGTTAAAATGGTTTGTTAGCGAGGACCGAGATCAGTATGATAGGGAAGAATTTGATGAGATGTTTGATCTCATTCTGCATGGACTCAGTGGGTAGAACCTGGTGCTTTCTCGGCTTGAACCTCTTGCTGGGTCAAGAACAAGCTGATTCATCCCCAGGGGGTGCCCTGGGGGGTTCTCAGCTATTATTGGTAATTTTTGTGCTGTTTCGGGCGGTTGAGAAAGGGTAAACCTACGACTTATCTTATGGTTCTATGTCGGGTTTACGCTTGTAGAGACCCTTAGCGTAAATAAATAGTCCAAACCCAATCATAATAGCGATACTTATGACGTGAGCGGCCCTGATGGGACCTATCCAGAGGCTACCTGCGCGAAAGACACTCGTGATGGAGCGAGCCACCGAATATAGAATAAAATAAAGCGACGTGAGGAAGCCCGCCTTGTATCCACGAGTCCTTAATCTCCATAGTAACAAGAAAATTAGTAAGTTGGCAGTCATTTCGTACATCATAGCGGGATGAAGAGCCTGATGAGGATATCTCATTCCCCCTGCGGTATTGAGTTTGAATTTAACCCCCCAGGGCAGGTTTGTTGGCCAGCCATAGGCGTCGCCGTTAAGAAAGTTTCCTACTCGTCCTATGGCCTGCCCTAAAATTAATCCTGGTGCGAGGGCATCCGCAAAATTCCAGAAAGAAACGTCTTTGATTCTTGCGTATAGTATGAGTCCAATCAAGCCGCCAATTAAACCTCCGTGTATTGCTAGACCGGAGATTTCGAATCCCATTCTCGGGTTGATTCCTATTATGGAAAGCGGGTGGTTTCGAAAATAACTGAGGTTAAAAAGGATGTAGTAAAGTCTCCCCCCGATCAGTCCAAGAGGAAAGACCAATAGCACTAAATCAATTAGGTCATTGAAGTCAAGGTCAATATTTTTTCTGGAAACTTCAGAATATAGGACTGCCAGCACGACGAGAAGCGCAACCGCGTAAGCCACGCCGTACCATCTAACGGTCATTGAACCACACGTAAATGCAATTGGATGCAACGTTACCCTCCTAGGATGACCATGATCAGTTGGACGACCCCGATGAAGAACCCAAGAAGGGCACCAAACCACGTGATTGCTCGCAGCTGGTTACCGGTTACGTCCAAGACCAGGCCTTCAACTTCCAACGTTGAGAAATTGTTTACTTCTTTCTTAACCAAACTTCTCACGTTGATGATGCTTAGTAATTCCGAGATCTCTTTGGAGATAGAGTTTGTAGAACCCTCGATTATCATCTCGATCAGAGGTTCTAGATCGTCTCTCTCAATCCAGCGGGAGAGTCGGCCTAGCCTCTTTTTGCTCAACGTATCGATCCAACCCCGAATTAAACTCTTCATCTGCTTTTGGACTCTAACCGATCTCGTCAATTTCAGGACGAATTTAGATATAGCTTTCAAGACTTCGTTGCCTTCTTTGGAGAAATCTAGTAGCTGGTTAAACTCTTTGTTTCTCAAATCATCCAGCAACCCCTCGAAGATTTCACGTATCGCCGAACCCACGGCCTCGTCCCTTGCGATCTCGACTGAAACCCTCGTAAGGAAGGTGGCTAATTTTCGCGTGTTCGAGTTTGACAGGTTGTAGCTGGAAATATCTTTGTTGAGCAGGTTTCTTACCACCTTCGCTCCGTGGTTTGCTATTTCTTCTCTAGTATCTTCTCTCTCCAGCAGGGCAATAAGCTTAGGGAATCCTTCTTTCACTGCCTGTTCGACCCTGGCATCGATGTCTTCCTTGCCCATCACGAAAAGTTCGACGAAGCTATATTTAACTTGGTCCCATAGCGAGTCCTGGTCATACTGGTCTTGTAGTTTCTCGTTTATGAACTCGATTAGAAATTCCTTTACCCTCCCGCGAAAGTCAGGGTTGTTCAATAAGGAGGCCCCTTGTTGTAGTAAATATGGAACCCAATGGTCCGTCTGCTCGATAATAAGTTCCTGTAAGTGGTCGGAGAAGAACGAGGATATATTCCCTTCCTGATGATCAAACTCACGTAATTTCTTTAGCCAGAAGTATTTGACGCCTCTTTCGAAGTCTGGTTTCTTCATAAATTCGCATAGGATGTCTCCGATCTTCTCACCGAGTTGACAGGCACTTTTTCTATCCAGGAACTGCTTTACTTTTTTTTCTTCCAGTGTTTCCTCCAGGCCTTCGAATAATTGGGCGAGTGTCCTTTGCATAGCGTTGCTGTGGATAAAAGCTACAAGAAACTCTGTTAACCTACTGGCTAATTCGGTCTGGAAGGCATTGATAGAAGACTCGTATTTATGCGGAATGAGCTCTCGTATTTCTCCTCTGTCCTTTTCCAGCCCCCTGTCTATCCATTTTAGGATTGCTTCTTTTAGACCGGCTTTTACCTGAGGAGTGTTTAGTCTACCTTCTATTGCCTCTGACGTTACCAGATGACTTGCTACAGCCTGACCAATATTGTCGGCGATTTCCTCCTTCCTTCGAGGTACGAGTCCGGGTGTGAATGGAACCCTCAGGCCGAAAATTCTTTTTTCGTGTAGAGGCCGGAAGAGCATCTTAATTGCTACCCAGTTGGTCGAGTAGCCAATGGCGCTTGCTACTATGGGGACCAGTATCCAGTAGAGTTCAAAATTTAGATTCATTCGCCTGACCTCGAATCGTTCCAGGGTGGAGCCTTAGTGTCTTTAAAGGCGTAACCAGAGATAAGGATCTGTAACGTGGTAAATTGTCACAGGTAATAATTATCGATTTGTTAACAGGATGCAATGTTTAGCGGTTGCAAAAACCAGCGCTCAATTGAGTGGTGGGTCAATTTCGGTTTTTAAAATCCAGAGTTCTATCTCAATGTTTTTCTACAAGGCCCGTCCGTTGGGGCGGGGTTTTTGACTACAAGCCATGAGGAAGTCAGAAAACAAGGGATGAGGATCTTTCAATCTTGATTTAAACTCTGGGTGAAACTGGACACCAATGAACCAGGGATGATTCTGTAGCTCTATTATCTCGACTAGTTGGCCATTTAACGAGGTGGCAGCCAAGGTCATTCCGGCTTGTTCAAACTGTTTGCGATAGTCGTTGTTGAATTCGTAACGATGTCTGTGTCTTTCGTGTATGGTTTGTTTTCCGTAGATTTCTTCTGTTTTGGTTTCGGGCTGTACTTGTGATTCATAGCTTCCCAACCTCATTGTGCCCCCCTTGTTTTCTACGTCGATTTGATCGGGCATCAGATCGATAATAGGGTTACCTGCGTTGGGATCAAATTCTGTACTGTTTGCATTTTCTAATCCCAGTACGTTTCTTGCGAATTCGATTGAAGCTACCTGCATTCCAAGACATATACCGAACAAAGGGATTTTGTTTTCACGGGCAAGTTTTGCGGTAGCAATTTTTCCTTCCACACCCCGCTTCCCAAAGCCGGGAGGGATGACTACACCATCTACCCTTTCCAGATGCTGTTCGAGGTCGTCGTGCTCGAGGTCGTCGGATGAGAACCACTCGAACTCTGGTTTTATGCCAGTTTCTGCCGCCCCATGCTGAAAAGCCTCAATTATGCTGATGTAGGCGTCCTCTAGTTCAGTGTATTTACCAAACATCCCGATTTTAACAGTTCTGTCCGGATTCTGAATTTTCTTTACCCTTGATGACCAGACAGACAGATCTTGCTTTTTCTTTTTTAGCTTTAACTTCTCGAGTACCCGTTGGTCCAGTTTTTCGTGGGCCATTGCCAGTGGAACACTATATAGCACATCTGAATTTCTATCTTCGATAACGTTTTTTTCCGGAACGTCGCAGAAAAGGGCAATTTTCTTTCTGACGTCGGCTGGGATGGGGCGATCACAACGAGCAACTATTATATCTGGCGTGATTCCTATACCTCTAAGTTCTTTGACACTGTGCTGAGTCGGTTTAGTTTTTAGCTCCTTCGAAGTTTGTAAGTATGGAACCAGTGTAAGGTGAATAAATGCTGCGTTTTCTGACGGTATCTCGTCTTTTAGCTGTCGGAGCGATTCAAGAAAAGGCAGGCTTTCTATGTCCCCAACCGTACCGCCGACTTCCGCAATGATTATATTTGAATCCGATTCCTCCAGAGGTTCGTTAATCATCGATTTTATCTCGTCAGTAATATGGGGAATGATTTGGACAGTTTTTCCCAGGTATTCTCCTTTCCTTTCCTTTTCAATTACGGAAGAATAAACTTTGCCAGTTGTGACGTTATTGGCGGCTGATAGGTCCTCGTTAATGAACCTTTCGTAATGTCCCAGATCTAGGTCGGTCTCTGCACCGTCGTCGGTAACAAATACTTCTCCATGCTGATAAGGATTCATAGTTCCTGCATCTACGTTCAGGTAAGGGTCGATCTTCTGGAGGGTGGGTTCGTAACCGCGGGATTTTAACAACAAGCCCAGTGAAGCAGATATTATGCCCTTACCCAATCCGGAAAGGACTCCACCTGTAACAAATACGTATTTGTTATCCGTAGCAAGAGAAGACGAATTCATAATGCAATATTGTAGATAACACTAGGGTTACATGCAACGCCGAGATCCTACGGTTCAGTTAGAAACATTACGATTGAAATCTTTGCAATTTGGCTATCTTAGGCGAAGAGATCGGATTTCATCCTCTCACTCCAGGAGGCTTACTAGGATGTCTTTGTGCAGCTTGAAGGAACTTTCGCCGAATAGGACGAGACGAACAAGTTTCGGTTGGGAGTTTTGTTCCATGAATTCTATAATAGTTTTTAACGCTATTTCGCCGGCCTCTTTCTCGGGATAGCCAAATGCACCCGTACTGAGTGCCGGAAAAGATATACTTGTGATGCCCTTCTTCTTTGCTAAATTTAAGCTATTTAGGTAAGAAGATTCGAGTAACTCAGGATCAGTTGGTGAATTGTGGTAGACGGGCCCCACAGTGTGAATCACGTAGGTAGCTGGTAAGTTGTAACCTCCTGTGATCTTGGCCTCGCCGGTTTCACAACCGCCTAGTTGCTTGCTTTCTTCCCATAGTTCAGGTCCGGCAACGCGGTGGATGGCCCCGGCTACTCCTCCTCCTGGAGCCAATCTCTTGTTAGCTGCATTTACAATTGCTTCAGTATCCTGTTTGGTAATATCTCCTCGAACCAATTCTAGTTGCCTTCCTTCAATTTCCTTAACTAAAGAATTTGCCGGTCGGCTGCTCATTTTTAACCCCCTCTATTATCTTCTGGTATGTTCTTTTATCTCTTTTTCCATTCTACGTTGTTGATCCTTTTCTTTTAGCTTCTGCCTCCTGTCGTAATCTTTTCTGCCTTTACCCAAGCCTAATTTTACTTTGGCGTAACCGTGCTTGAAGTAAATTTCCAATGGGATAAGCGAATAGCCTTTTTGCTGTGTTTTACCGATTAGACGTTTGATTTCCGTTTTTCTCAGGAGTAGTTTTCTTTTCCGTCTTGGTTTATGATTTTCTCTATTTCCTTGGTTGTAGCGGGCTATATGGACGTTATAGAGGAAAGCCTCACCATCCGTTATTTTTGCATAGCCGTCCTTGAGGCTGCACCGGTTCTCCCTTAGACTCTTGACTTCCGTTCCTTGAAGGACTATTCCGGCTTCGTAAAACTCCTCGAAATCGTAGTCTCGTCTAGCCTTTTTGTTTCTCGCCACTGTCTTTCCCATGTTTTTATCTCCATTGTTAAGAGCGGGTTACACTTATTATCCGGTCACTGTGCTGGGTCAATTCCCTTTTTCAAATTCAGCGTTCTATCTCGTTGTTTTTCTACAAGCCCACCGTATGGGGTAGGTAATGGACTTGATTATGGATTTATTGAAAACTGGATGAGGTCCAAAAGTTACGAAAATGGTAATTACCAAAACTTATCCAAGACCATAGAAATTTTGCTCGGCACACCCGATAAATCATGAGAGCCTACGAAGGTTGGATTAACTAGCTTACTCTTCCTCTTCAACTTCCAGGATTTGTTCGCCGTTATAATATCCGCAGTGGGGGCAGACCCTGTGTGGTAATTTAAACTCGTGGCAGTGAGGACATTCCATAGATGTTGTGTGAACTACGGATTTATTGCCACCGTGTCTTGATCTCTTTTTGGATTTTGACGTTCTGAATTTTGGTACAGCCATCGATTCTTCCTCCTTCAAATCTTATCTTGAGTACTTGAGAATTTTAATAAAGGAAGGAGCGCTTTTCAACTCTCCAACATGAAGGTAACAGGACCATCGTTGGTTAACTCTATCTCCATGTAGTCACCAAATCGTCCGGTTTCTACAGTTAGGGACGTGTTGTCTCGGAGTAGACTCACAAAATGTTTGTAAAGTTTTTTAGCCTTGTCGTAGCTTGCGGCGTGAGAAAAGCTGGGCCTTCGACCCGACTTGATCTTACCGTAAAGAGTGAACTGGGAGATTACAAGTATTTCTCCGTCGACGCTCTGTACGGATAAATTCATCTTTCCTTCCTCGTCTGGGAATATTCTTAGTTGTATTATTTTTTCAGCCAGTTTTTTTGCATTTTTGGTTTCATCATCCTTGCTAACCCCAAGGAATACGGATAACCCTCGGTTAATAGAGCCTAGCTTCTCGCCATTTGAAGTTACTTTAGCATTCTTGACTACTTGCAGTAAAGCTTTCATTATTCCACCTTTCAATTTAATTGCTAGATTTTGTATTACGATCCGTGATCAACTTTCACCTGTTACCAATGCGGAAGCGATCATATGGGCCAGTCTTAGAGGTTCGGGGATTACGGAGCTTGTAGAGCTAATGCTGACAGCTTTTTCGACAGTTTCCTGGCTTAATTTTGTGGTCTGGTAATTTAGTTTTTTTCCTTGGACTGGAATGGAATTAATTTCCCCGGCTTTTTGTATCAACCCCCACCTTTCGTGAAATTCCGGCAGGTTTGTCAGAGCACGCTTGATCTCTTCGTAATTAACCTTCTTCCTGGTTACGGCGAGTACTGGTAGGCCCGTTCTCTGTGATACTTGATGGATGTCGAGTACATTGAACCCGGCAAACGTAATACCATCTGTCATTATTAGGCTTAA
The DNA here is from genome assembly GCA_964614065.1 of uncultured Thermotogae bacterium. Lineage (GTDB taxonomy): Bacteria > Bipolaricaulota > Bipolaricaulia > M55B111 > M55B111 > M55B111. The sequence goes on along the minus strand of CAZTJJ010000039.1, from coordinate 3,067 downwards.
CTCCTGTTTGTGCTTGCTTGAATTGATTCTGGTTATCATTTGTTTTGTTGAGTCCATTCCGTCAACTTTAATCTCAGTTTTTATAACCCCATCGACCTGCCCACCGCCGCGGGTCACTACACCAACGAGTGGCGCGGGATCGAGCTGATTTTTCTCAAACGGTCCATCGTCCCACCCGATAATTTTACTTTGCTTTTTTAGTCGCAAGGTCATTTTGAATGATCAATGTAATAATACCTGATGGGGCAAATAAATAAACTGTTTCGCCTGAGTTCGTAGTTCAAATGGCGGTTTTAGTTAACGGTGGAAGCCAATTTGAGTATTATCTTGATACACGTTAAACTAACGTGATAGATGTTTATCGGGTTTACATGTAATAAACTTTTACCGACAAGTTAGATCCTTAGCTTGTGAGTATCACTAGGTTATCTGGGGGTGATCAGCCGAACAGTCAATAAAATTTTCTTTTCGGTTTTTGGTTTGAAGTAAAGGAACTTTCAATAAATTGTCAAGGAGGGTTTTTCCATGAATAAGAAAAGACTGGTCGTAGTTGGATTTTTGTTTGTATTCCTTGCTACGTTGTTACTTGGTTTCGGGTTGCAGGCGAAGGAAAAAGACGTGTATAAAGTTGGTGTCGATGCGAATTTCCCACCATGGACATGGGTTGAGAAAGGGAATTATAAAGGTTTTGACGTGGACGTGGTCAAAGCGATCGCAGAAGTTGAAGGTATTGACATAGAGATTATTGATATGCCTTGGTCGACGATCGTATCTGCTTTGGGTAAAGGAAGGATCGACGTCCTGGTGAGTGGATTGTCCATAACCTGTGAAAGGGACAAGATGATAGATTACTCCAAGCCTTATTGGTCAGTCAATCAGGCAATATTGGTTGCTGAAGATTCTGACCTAAACGCAATTACTGCCATGAGCATGGGCCACTCGGTTGGTGCTCAAAGCGGAACTACAGGATACATGTGGGTGGAAGATCACCTTATCGCTAATGACGTCGACGTAAAATTAAAGGCCTATGAGGACTATATACTGGCTGTAGAGGATATGACCACCGGAAGACTGGATGCCGTACTGGCAGATACTACAACTGCTAAGAACTTCGTCAAAAAAGGTCGGGACGTAAAAATTATTGGCTCGGTATCAACCGGAGAGCAGTATGCGTATGCCGTTACCGAAGGGGACCCTTACGATCTCTTGCCAAAAATAAACGAAGGTATGGAAAAAATATTTGAATCAGGTAGATGGATGGAGATATTCCACGAGTATCTGGCAGAATACGGTTACGCTCCACCGGCGAAGATACCTCTTACCCGAGAACTAACCTGCGAATAACTTAATTAGTAGTCAGAAGACAAACGTAGGGAGGGTGGCAACACCACCCTCCCTACGTTTATTAGCGATTTGATCTGGTGAATTATGGAAATATGGAATGTATTAAGCGGTGAAGCTCCTTATTTGTTGAAAGGTTTGCTCATCACTATTGAGCTGCTTGTTGGCCTTCTTGTACTGGGTTTATTAGGTGGTCTTTTTCTGGCGATAGTTGAAGTGTACGGAGGAAGGTTTTTCTCCAAACTTGCCGCTTTTATTCAGCGAGGATTGAGGGCAATACCCGCACTGGTGCTTTTGTTTTTAGCCTATTATGCTCTGTCCTTGCCTCCGTTGTTTACTGCCATTATCGCGTTGGGGTTGAGGTCGTCCGCCTACCAATCACAGATTTTTAGAGGTTCTATTCAGGCAATAAAATCCGGGCAGATGCTGGCTGCTAGGTCCATGGGAATGTCGCGGTTGCAAGGTATTTGGTATGTCGTGCTTCCCCAGGCAATCCGACTGGCTATCGGTCCCTGGTCAAACGAGTACGCCTCCGAGACCAAGGATACTTCTTTAGCTTACGTTATAGGTGTAGTTGAGATCATGCGCAGATCCAGATACATCATTTCCTATACCTACGGTAACGCTCTGTTAATTTACGGGATGGTTGCTCTTGTCTATTTAGTAATTACTCGAGGTGGAAACGCTGTGTTGTACTGGCTGGAAAGCAAATTGCGGGTTCCTGGGTTTGAGGAGAGAGGTTAAAGTGTCAAATAACACCTTAGTCTATTTTCTCTGGCTAACCCCAAATTACGTTAGGAGTTGCTTGACATGCACGATCTAATCGGCTTTTTCAATTTAATTTGGGAAATTGGCCCCCAGTTGCTGCGGGGGACTGCGGTTACGTTGGAGTTAACTGCAATCTGTATCACTTCCGGGTTTATTATTGGTTTGGCTCTTTCGTTAGGCAGGGTCTATGGAAACCTAATAGTATATGCCATTACGACCACTTACGTGGAATTGATCCGTGGAACACCTCTACTGGTCCAGCTATTTATCATTTATTATGGCTTACCCGACATGGGTATATTGTTGAATCCCTTGCTGGCAGCAGGGATAGCCCTTGGTTTAAACACCTCCGCGTATCAAGCAGAGTACTTTAGAGGTGCTATTCAGTCAGTTAGCGCAGGACAAATGACCGCGGCTCGATCCATTGGCATGAGCAAGGTTGGGGCAATCAAAAGTATCATACTACCCCAGGCACTCAGACTGGCCATTCCCTCCTGGTCTAACGAATTGATTTACATGTTAAAATACACCTCCCTGGCATTTACGGTGGGAGCGCCGGAATTAATGGCCAAAGCCAAGATTATCGCCGCCAGAAACTTCCGTTATTTAGAAGTATTCGTGATAGTTGCACTAATTTACATAGTCATTGTCACCCTGTTTACCAAAGTTTTAGAAACTGTTGAAAAAAAAGTCAAGATACCAGGATTGGAGAGTGGACGCTAGATTTTATCTTTTCTCCGTAATAACTTGATTGATTCGGGTTATTACTCTATAGTCAATTTGTCTGACATATGATGACTGATAGAGAAATGAGGGATAATAATGGAGTTCCAATTTGTAAAACTGGAAGAGAGAAGGAAACCTCTACACGTTGCCAACCAACTAGTGAGTGCCATCAAATCGGGTGAGTACGAAATTGGCGACAGGCTACCCACCGAGGAAGAATTGGCGGAAAAGA
>CAZTJJ010000038.1:0-13327 GCA_964614065.1 uncultured Thermotogae bacterium | reverse complement strand
TTCAGACCAAAATCAGAGAAGAAATCGAACGGATATGGCTACGATGCCGTTGGGGTTTACGGCATCAATAACCCAGAAATAATCGGGTCAGGATTTACACTTAGACTGGAATGGCCCCCTATCGATAGTAATAACGTTTTTGGTGGAATGATTGATCGGGCAGTTCTCGGTTTTATTTATGAATCTAAACAGTTGACAGATAACGTGGAAAGGAGATTAACTGTCGCGGATATTTTTTCCGATCCTTTCCGTTACGATGGTCAGACCGTAACTCTGGAAGATGAATTCCACGGCTGGCAAGCTGGATTAACCGAATGTCCTCTTCCAAAAACAAGAAGTGACTGGCTTATAGGGGAAGGTAACAGTTACATGTACGCAACGGGTCAGTTGCCTGCGGGCCTTTCCCCAACGAGCATACAGGATATCGGAAAACTCGTGGAAGTTAAGGGAAAAATCATGATAGATGAAATGACTTCCGGCGCAATCTGTCCATACGTGATTATTAACGAAGTCAGGTCACTTGAGTAGTTCTTAAACTAATTGGACATAACGTTCAATCGGATTAAATAAACAGGAGGAACCATGAAATATCTTAATATACCATCGAGAAACTTATCCGTTTTAGTGCTGCTTTCTTTTATTATACTCGCATTATTTACAACCCATACAGTAACTCTTGCCGGCAGTGAATACTCTCCACTGGATGTCTTTACCCCTTATCCAGGAGCAAGAATATCGACAGAAATAAACCAGCAAATGAAGATGGTATTAAAAGCAATGACCTCCGGTCATGACGTACCTGTAGGAGAATTGGTTGTATTGATGACGAGAGATCCATTGAATAAGGTAATTCAATTCTACAAAGATAATCCGCTATCAGACGGCTGGACAAGTATCCTCGAGCTTGAGAAAGGAGGGACTAATTTTGTAGGGATCTGGCAAAGAGAGGGTGAATCCGCCCAAATGTTACTAAGCAGAGACGCCGGTGACACAATAATTGTGCTCGGTTATGGGAAAAAGGTTACGGAAATAAAAAAAGAATCCAGCTGGACACTTTACACAGAGGAAGATGGATTAATTGAGGATATCGCAACCGTAATCGCCGAAGGAAAGGACGGTTCTATCTGGTTTGGAACTGGCGACGGTTTAATACAATTCATCAATAATCAGTGGAAAACTTATACTTTTGGCCCACTGGAATCAGGAATAAAGGACATTGCCGTAGCCAGCAGTGGCGATCTCTGGATTGGTACATGGTTAAACGGTCTTATGCATTTTGACGGTCAGGTCTGGGAAAATATCACAGAAAATGAAGGACTGCAAAACGATCGTGTATCCTCAATCTCAATAGATAATTTTGGTAGAATCTGGGTTTCCTCATTACACAATAAAGGCGGTGTCTGCGTGTATAGCGGTAACAATTGGACCAAATACACAGAAGAAACGGGTTTACCGTCTAACTACGTTCATTCCGTAGATACCGGATACAATAATGAAGTATGGGCGGGCACTAAAGCTGGAGCTGCATCGTTCTCCCAAAACACCTGGAAAACTTACACCAGCGAAGACGGCCTGCTTGATGATGAAATCGATGAAATTGCAGTCGACGCCAATAGTAACGTCTGGGCAGTTTCAGATCTGGGAGTCAATCTGTTCGCTGGAAATAGATGGAAGACCTTCCCTTATGGAGGAGAGCCTTTTGAAAAAAAAGTTTTTCAAACAACGACTACTCCCGATGGTTACGTCTGGTTCGGAACAAAGGAAGGTATAACGTGCTTTGATGGAAGTAACTGGCACCATTTAACCGAAGCGGATGGATTACCGGACAGCTATATACTCTCGGTTCTGGTCACGTCCAAGAATATGATCTGGTTTGGCACAATGAACTCCGGAGTAGGGGTGGGAGAAAACCCATTCAATTAAAGGGGATAATAAATACAGAGCATTTGTTAAAGAGTCGGAACAAATAAGCATTTTTTGAGAGAATTCCCCGGAAAGCAGAGCGATGCGGGAATATTGGGGTCATTCCAAATTCTATCAGAGATAAATCATTAATCGACGACTTCTAGTCCGGTTGTCACGCGCAATAATTACGAAATAATCCGTCTCAAGGGTTCAACACGAAAAACCAGTTTCCGGATATATCGCTTGGGTATTTTGAGGTCCGAGCCTAAGGAGGTTAGGCCTGATAGCTTTATCTTGAAAAGATTCAAATAAGGGTCTCCCTAATTGAGGTGAATTTTTCGCAAAATCTTTTCCCGGTATTGCTGAGTATTTGTATGGTAGTCTGCCCTTTCAATCTTGCTGAAGACTAAACCCAGCAATCAACGACGAAACTAAGACAACAGCCTCCAAGTCGGTAGAATCATACTGGAACCAAAACTCTCACTAAAAGCGGTTAAAAAGAGCTACTTGCACAAGACACCTTCACCGCAATCGCGTTTTGAAGGTCTTGATAACTTTTTCTAGAACACGGTCCCGGTTACGCTTAGTGAGACGCTTGACCTCGAATTCATCCCGAATTGTCTTAAGCAAAGGATGAGTTGACCTGCGGTGAATTGTAAATAAACAATCCACATCCTCTTGCAAGGTCCATTCTACAAGTTCGACAAACTTGTCTGACTGCAACTCCATGGGTCCTATCTCGTCGATAATTAGCAACTTTCCACCTCGTAAGCCTTGCTTTATAGCTTTAGCTCCTATGGAGTTTAATTGATCCAGACAGACCGAATACTTTCCCACACTTGGGCCGGAGCATTCCTTTACGTGAGAGAGTAGTCCCGTTTGTTCGGTGGCTAGATTTTTGAGTCGGAAGCCAACCCTTTTGTCTCCTTCCCTTATCTCTTCGGTAATCAACCCGGCAACCTTGGTCCCAAATCTTTCCGCTACTCTCTTACACAGAGTAGTCTTTCCGCAACCTGGCCGTCCAGTTATCGCTATTCGTTTGTTCATGGTTTTACTGTTAATAGTTTACTTCGTATATAGCTTTTAAATAAATAAGATTCCGTCGATCCGGTCAGCATCAAAGCCATTACTGCCAATTGGTTACCTGAGATTCCCCAACCCTCTGGATTCCCTCATAAGGTTCTCCGACCAATTACTTTCAGTTTCGTCCGTATCAATAGGTACAAACCCGGTGAGATAGCTATTCGGAGGTTGGTATCAACTCATGTTCTATCAAGTATTCGTGGGCTACCTCGGCAGGGCGCATGTCCTCGAGGTCTACTTTTCCATTTAGCGTTGACCACACCGTCTGACTTTTTCTCATGTACTCGGAAGTCCAGGCTTTGCCACCTCCAGGGAAAGTCGCCACAAGCTCATTCAAAATGTCTTCTACTTGAGGATATTGGCTCAGTATTTCCCCTCTTACTACAGGAGTTAAATCATAAGGAGGCCAGAACCTTTTATCATCTCGAAGCACCACCCAATCGTATTGGGGGATTTCTGAATCCGTAGTGAAGACCAAAGCTATACTGGTATTTTTATGAACAAGGGCAGCTACTGAGGCTCCAGGAAGACCAGTCTTTAAAAAACTATCAGCAATCTCAAAATCGTAATGGTTTTCTAATGCAGGTAAACCATCCGGCCTTTGCGAGAAATCGAGCCCTACAAAAGTATCAATTTTCCCATCCTTATTTCTGTAAAGGCAAGCTAAATCCGAAAGCGTCTCCAGACTATGTTTTTCGGCAAATTCCGGCCAAACGGCAAAAGCATAATTATTGTGGTTCCAGATTGGGTCTAGCCAGACAAAGTCGTTCTCCGCCCTATCTGTCGCCTTTACCTTATTATAGAGAGCTTCATGACCGAGGACCGACTCATAAGAATTACCGAGGTGATTCACCCAAGCTGTACCAGTATACTCTGCATAGATGTCAATTTTCCCTTTCTTTACTTCTTTCCTAAGCGCAGTTGACGTAACGGCGGACCGTAGTGTTACCTTAAACCCGTAGGCCTTGAGTAGTTGTTTCATCAATTGGCCCATTATGTACTGCTCGGTATAGGTTTCATTTCCAACTGTGAGCTCCTTTTTGGTCGCAATTCCCACGATTGAAAAGCTTAGGAGTAAGCCTCCGATCAAAATGAAGACGGTAAGTTTTTTCATTTTTGCCCCCCTTTTTCATGCTTAAAGGTATACCTCTAGAGGACTGAGACAACTGAAACAAGCAAAAAATGGGTTGATCAAGACACTTAAGCATAACATATTTTTCCAAATAATAACACTTACACTTATCGGATCCAGGTGATGCTTCAGCTTTCTTTTATGATAAAGATGGAGATCGTAAAAGACTCAAAACGCGGTATCAAGTAACGTATGTTATTTTTGTTTTGCCCTATATTTGACAATAGACAGTTCTTTGTGGGATAATTATTTTTTGGGATGCAAAAGGAGGGCGTATTATGACAGAAAGCGACCCTGACACACCACATAAAAGCACGGAGGTTTCCTTCCACCAGTTAGCGGAAACAAGCCCGATAGCAACAATTAAGGCAGATAAAAACGGGGAAATAGCCTATGCAAATAGTAAAGCCGAGGAGGTACTTGGGCTCGAGAAAAGTGAGATTACCGACCGCACCTACGACGACCCGGACTGGAAAATCACCGCCTATGACGGAAGCCCATATCCAACAGAGAAACTGCCCTTTGAGATCGTAAAACGAAACGGAAAACCTGTCGAAAACGTAAGGCACGCAATTGAATGGCCTGACGGAGGAAGGAAGTTACTTTCAGTAAATGCTTCCCCTTTGTTCGCAGACTCCGGTGTGTTTGATGGAATGGTTGCCCTGATTCAGGACATTACCGAACAAAAAGAACTAGAAGAATCTCAACACAAACTAATAAAAGATCTTGGGGAACGCTGCAAGGAACTGAAGTTGCTTTACAATGTTGCTGAATTATCAGTCGACAAAGCTAAGAACCTAGATGATATCCTCCAAGAAACGGTTAATTTGATACCACCGGCGTGGAATTATCCAGACATTACCTGTGCAAGGATTACTTACAAAGATACCGAATATCGTACTAATAACTTTGCTACTACCGATTGGGGACAAACCGCCCACATAGAAGTAGGCGGCAAAGACGTAGGCCAAATAGAAATCTATTACCTTGAGGAGAGGCCAGAAGTCGACGAGGAACCATTTCTGAAAGCAGAGAGGAACCTAATCCACTCCCTTTCTCATATGCTTAGCCAGTTTATCTCTAGGCTGGAATCTAGTCGACAAAAAGAACACCTAAACTCCGCGCTCAAATCGATTAGAAATGTAAACCAGCTTCTGGTCAAGGAAAAAGACCGCGATAAATTAATTAAGGGAGTATGCAATAACCTGACGAAGACCAGAGGTTACTACAACGTCTGGATAGCCCTGTTTGACAGTTCAGGCAAGCTGATAACGATTGCCCAATCGGGCCTCGGCGATAACTTCAAACCCATGCGAAAGCTACTAGAAAAAGGTCAGCTCCCTACCCGTGTCAAGGAGACACTAAATCAATCCGGTGTTGTGGTAACTGAAGACCCCTCATGCGAATGCAATGATTGCCCTCTATCAAAAAATTATGAAGACCGGGGTGCATTAACAGTAAGATTGGAATATAACGACAGTATTTATGGTATTCTGTCGGTGTCAATTCCGGGTGAATTTATCGATGACGAAGAAGAGCATAATTTGATTGGAGAGGTGGCTAGAGATATTGCATTTGGCCTCCATGATATTGAAATTGAAAAGAAAAATCAGAAGGCTCAAAGGGAGATTAGACGCTCGGAGAAACGTTTCCGTGGAGCGGTAAAACTGTCTCCATCTCCTATGATGATTCACGCGGAAGACGGCGAAGTTATCACCGTGAACGATGTATGGATAGAGATAACTGGCTATGACAAAGAAGAGATATCGACAATCACAGAATGGACTAAGAAAGCCTACGGAGAGAAGGAAAACAACGTAAGAAAAGATGTAGAAAAACTCTACAAACTGGATGAAAGGATTGATGAAGGGGAATATGAGATAACTACAAAAGATGGAGCAAATAGAATATGGAGCTTAAGCTCAGCTCCGGTAGGCGAACTCCTCGACGGAAGGAGACTCGTCTTAAGCGTTGCCCACGACGTTACTGCTCGCAAACAAGCAGAACAAGAGGTGGAAAGGCAAAGGGACAGAGCTCAAAGGTACCTAGATATCGCCGGATCGATAATCGTGCTAATCGAGGAGAACGGAAAGGTTACAAAGATCAATCAGGCAGGATGTGAGCTGCTCGGTTACGAAAGAGACGAGATAGTTGGGAAAGAATGGTACGTAGAATTTGTGCCGGAAAGGGTACGAAAAGAACTAATTGAGGACATAAGAAAGCCATTGATGCAAGGTAAGTTAGAAAAAGCCAAACGCCACGAAAACCCCATCATCACCAAAGACGCTGAAGAAAGAATCATCGCATGGGACAATAGCTTGGTAAGAGAAGACGAAAAGATCATTGGCACCCTAAGTTCCGGCATAGACATTACTGACAGGGTTAAGGTACAAGAGAAACTGCGAGAGAACGAAAAGAAATACCGGACTCTTTTTGAAAACACGGGGACCGCTACAGTTATAATAGAGAAAGATACCACGTTATCGTTGGTAAACGAGCAATTCGAGCAATTGAGCGGTTACAGCAGGGAAGCAATCGAGAACAAGATGAGTTGGACGGATTTCGTTGCCGAAGAAGATTTGGAGAGGATGAATGAATACCACTACGGTAGACGAGAAAACTCGGGCGTCCCCAATCAATATGAATTTACCTTTATCGATAGAAAAGGTAACTCCAAAGATATCCTACTTGCGGCGGACATCATCGAAGGAGCCGAAAAATCCGTCGCCTCACTTTTAGACATCACAAGGAGAAAACAGGCAGAAAAAAAGATACGAGAAGATGAAAAACGTTTCAGAAGCTACGTTGAAAATTCGCCATTCGGGATATTCATCGCTAACGAGAACGGAGATTACGTGGAAGTAAACAAATCAGCCAGCATGATAACCAGCTATAAAAGAAAAGAGCTTTTGGACATGAATATAGTCGATCTCATCCCCGACAGCTATAAAGAAGAAGTTAAGGCTAGCTTCAAGTCTCTATCGGAACAGAAAAGGGCTTCCAGTGAAGTACCATTCGTGAGAAAAGATGGCACAAAAAGATATTGGGCTCTTAACGCAGTCAGGCTTTCTAAAGGTCGTTTTCTCGGCTTCGTTGAAGATATTACCGAAAGAAAACAGCTCGAAAAACAGATAAAGAACGATAGAGATGAGATCCAAAAATCTTTTGTCGAACTTGCCGAAACCACCTCCAGGGTACTGGGAGTCCGTGATCCTTATACGCAAAAACATGAGCAACGAGTTGCTGAATTGGCAAGAGAGGTGGGCAGAAGAATAGGGCTGGCCAAAGATAAGTTGTTAGGCCTTTACATCGGTGGTTTATTACACGATATCGGCAAGATCGTAGTTCCTGAGACCATCTTAACTAAACCCGGCGAGCTCAACGATATAGAGTGGGACATGATAAAATCTCACCCGGAAGTCGGCTACCATCAGATCCTAAAAGACACCGATTTCCCGTGGCCCGTTGCCGAGATGACCCTGCACCACCACGAAAGGCTGGACGGCTCCGGTTACCCGGACGGGATAGAAGGAGACCAATTGACCACCGAAGTCAGGATACTCAGTGCAGTGGATGTGGTGGAAGCCATGAGTACCCGTAGACCATATAGAAGGGCACGAACAAAAAAGAAGACCTTAAACGAGATTAAAACCGGCAAAGGCACAAAGTACGACCCGGAAGTGGTCGATATACTCGTGGATATGATCGAAGAAGGGGAGATAGATTTCGGAGGGAAATGAAAAGAACACAAAAGGCTTACCTAATTAGCCTCAGCTAGGCGATTCTTCTCAACTTGTCCTTGGTCAAAGTGATTTTCACGCTCTCTTATGTTTGTTTACATGTACATGGATTTGTGCTATAAAGAGGATGGCTATTTCAGATTGACGAAGACAAGTTTTTCTGAATTGTCAATCATTCTGATACTCAAAATTTAATGACCGGAGGTGGATTCCCTTGTCCTCACTGTACCTTAATCCCTTTTCTGGGATCGCAGGGGACATGTTTTTGGGGTTATTAGTCGATCTAGGGGTTGAAGTATCAACTCTCAAAGACGAACTCGATCTTCTGGGCGTAGATTACGACCTCCGCATCAACAAAATCAATAAAAGCGGAATTATGGCGACAAGCCTTAAGCCAGTTTTTGTCGCAGAAAACGAATCTGGTCTGAGTTTTGAAGAGATAATGGCACTTATAGATAACTTGGACGATTTTGTTGCAGAAAGGGCAAAAAGGATGTTTGACAAACTGGCAAGAGCAGAAAGCAGTGTTCACGGAGTCCCACTAGAAGAGGTGCATTTTCACGAGCTTGGCAGTCTCGATGCGGTGATTGAAATAGCAGGAGCGGTGATTGGTTTGGATGCCCTTGGTATAGATACTATTTATTCCGGCCCCGTAAATGTTGGTTCCGGATTCGTAACGATAGAACACGGAAAGTTTCCCGTTCCTGCACCAGCCACCGCTGAGTTGTTGAAGGGGATCCCAATTCGACTAGAATCTCCAGCAATTGAATCTGAGCTCGTGACACCGACCGGTGCGGTGATTTTAAATGAGCTCGTGGATAGCTTCGACATGATAGAATTTACTATCAAGGAGATCGGCTACGGAGCAGGTGAAAAATTCCTTCAGATCCCTAACGTTTTGCGGGGGTTTCTGGGAAGAAAATCAATATCCCGCCGAGATTACTCAGCTAGTACTGATTATCATCTTACCGATACCGATTCGAAGACAGGGTCCGCAAGAGATGAAGTTACGTACAGCCCCATTGGCTACCTCAATACCCCTTACGAAGATTCAGCCCCGTATCAGGTTATCTCAGAACAGGAAGGCGAATTTTGCATAACCCTGAAGGATAAGTTTACATCAGGGTTAGCGGAGTTGAATAAGTTCAAATACATTTACGTTATCTACGGTTTACATCTGATAGGTCACTATAACCTAGTCTTCGAGCCCCCGTGGACAGGGAAACACAAAGGAATTGGGGTGTTTGCAAGCAGATCACCAAACCGACCTAACCCGATCGGTTTAAGCATTGTTGAGCTTAATCATATCAATAGAAATAAACTGTTTATATCCAGCATTGATGCAATTAATGGAGCGCCGGTGCTGGACATTAAGCCTTATATTGAGGACCTCGATACGAAAGAGTCCGCCGGGAAAGGTTGGTTAACTGAGGAAGAGAATCTTGATCACCTCCTACTTCATATTAAGGGGATACCCCACTAATTCGGGTTCAATGGTGCTCCCATTGTATACCCGGTTCATGTACTGCATAAGTGATCAGGAGTGAGAAAACGTGAATAAGGAAGAGATAGTCGAGATCGAAACGAATATTGATGATATGAACCCCGAGATTTACAGTTATTTAATGGACCAGTTGTTTGATCTTGGGGCAGTGGATGTCTATTTTACCCCGATACAAATGAAGAAGAATCGTCCAGGCGTAAAGCTTGCGGTACTTTCTCCACCAGAAAAGGAAAATGTAATTATCAAAAAGATTCTGACTGAGACAACAACCTTAGGGGTAAGGCTCGCCCGCAAGAAGAGGGTAACTCTTGACAGAGAAGTAGCTGAAATCGAGACAGAGCTTGGAAAGGCAAAGATCAAACTTGCAAAATTAGATGGGGAAATTATCGATCTGTCTCCCGAATATGAATCCTGTAGTAGACTTGCGGCGGGTAGGGATATACCCTTACTGAAGATCTATAATCACGTAAGAAGTGAAGCGAAAAAAAATTATGGGCTCGATTGAAGAGATACTTGAAGAGTTCAACGAAGGTAAGCTCGATGTGGAATCAGCTAAGTGCAAGCTCATGGAGAGCTTCTATGAGAGAAGTGATGAGTTCTTTTTAGATTTGCAAAGGGAAGAGCGGCTTGGCTTTCCGGAGGTTATCTATGGCCAAGGCAAGAGTTTCCAGGTCCTGCAAAAAATAGTAAAGAGAGTAATCACAGAGAAAAATATTACCTTCGTCTCTGGTCTCGACGATGATAAGATAGAGCCTCTGTCGGATGCGTTCGAAGATTACTATACGAAGGCGGCCGGGGATTCACTGATAATTAGGAATAAAAGCTACTCCTCCTCGGTATTTGGGGAGGTCGGGCTAATAACCGCCGGTTCCTCCGACGTTCCTTACGCTGATAGCTGTTCTCTTCTTCTGGAAGGGCTTGGGATCGAAACACAAAAATCCTATGACTGCGGTGCAGCCGGCGTCCATCGCCCGTACCTGAGCCTAACAGAAATGGAAGATGTCGATTTATTGATCGTCTTTGCTGGCATGGAAGGGATCTTGCCAGCTTTGATTGGTTCACTCTCCAAATTACCCATCATCGCGGTTCCCACACCTGTCGGTTATGGTCACGGTGGTGAAGGTGAGGGAGCTCTAAGCACCATGCTGCAGAGTTGTGTTCCGGGAATACTGGTCGTAAATATTGGTAATTATATCGGAGCTGCTGCCGGCGCAGTACGCATCTTGCAGACAAAAGAAGGCAAATGATATCAGAAAAGTTTGACCGATTATACCAGTCACTTATTGATCAAGGTCAGCTCTTAGTGATGTTCTCAGGTGGTGTGGATAGCAGTTTGCTGGCAAAACTCGCCTCGGACGCACTCGGGGAAAATGCAAAGGCGGTAACTATTGATTCACAAGTGGTTCCCAAAAGTGAGTTGTTGAAAGCAAAGGAAATAGCGTCCCAGATTGGCGTAAACCATCAGGTAATCGAGATTGACGAACTGGTCGAAGAGTACATGCAGGAAAACACTTCTAGGAGGTGCTATCTTTGCCGGAAGAATAGAGACGGGATCGTTAAAGATCGGGCAGGAGCTGACTTTTCCAGGATAGCCGACGGGTTGAATTTCACTGAGCAAGATGATTTTCGACCCGGAATGAAGGCCGCTACGGAGGACGGCATTTGGCACCCATTTATAAAGTTTAAGGTAACCAAGGAGGAAATACGGGATTGGTCAAGAGAACTAAAGTTGAGCACTTGGGATAAGCCAGCAACTACGTGTCTTGCCTCCCGTTTTCCTTATGGCTTCGGGCTAACTGCCCGAAGGTTGAGGAAAGTCGAACAATCTGAAAGGTTTCTAACAAGTCTTGGGTTAGAGCTGGTAAGAGTGAGGCACTTTCCTAAGAAGTTGGCCCTGGTTGAGGTTGGAGACCCGCTTACGGCAATGGAATTTCATGAGAAGATTTCGAATGAGTTAAAATCTTATGGCTTTGATTTCGTGTCTTTGGATCTGGAAGGCTATCACCCGGGAAAGATGAATCGCAGCCGATGACCGCCATGCAATCCTTGCCTGTTGCGTGCCGTTTACGGTAGTGTTCCTTAAGTGCCGGGTGACAACCGTGGACATGGTGGAGGTAAATACGGCACGTTTTAACCTAGTGTTTCTCTTCTTGGTCACCCCCAGGTGTGGGTTCTAGCAGTTTCCGGACTCACTTAGTTCTGGATAGGAACAGACGTAGCCGTTTAGCTTGATGACTGTATCAAACCTATTTACGTCCCAGATCTCCGGGGTCAGTACGGCGGCATTTACCGGACCGATACAGCCCACCGTAGTTAGCTTGAGAGGATCTATTTCGTTGAAGCTTTTTTCTAGACAAAGTTGCACTTACTTGTTGAATCCAGCTCTTTTGTAAATATTTCTATCTTGAAATCCTTACTGTAATATACTAGGGTTATTTTTATAGATTATATATATTTCAGTTAAATGATTGATCACTCAACCTACAACACGTTATGTAACGATTGTGGGCGGGGTTCTTGACTCTGCTGATAAATCCGTTAAGTAGTAATAAATCTTGATTTACAGAAATAAGCAATTCACAGAGAAATATTCAACTGGCTAAGGAAAACTGGGGTGTAAAGAACCGATAGTATGCTAGCCTTATTGATTTTAGTTGGATTCTATGTCGGATGGAATATTGGAGCCAATGATACCGCCAATTGCATGGGAATACCGGTAGGTTCGGGGCTGATCTCCTACCGAAAGATGGTCTATCTAGTGGCTATCTTTGTATTTTTGGGGGCCTTACTTCAAAGCCATCAGGTAATGGAAACCATTGGACAAGATGTGACTATAAGCCCTCTTAATATGAGAGCAATTTTTACTGCCATGTTGTCTGCCGGTATCTTCGTCACCGCAGCAAGCTTTTTTAAGGTTCCTGTCTCTACCTCCCAAGCCATTGTGGGGGGTGTTATAGGAGCCGCCATCTCAATGGGGAATGAAGTAAATCTAGGACAAGTGGTCATCATTGTAGAAATCTGGTTGTTAAATCCCCTCTTGACGGCCCTGATCAGCTTTTTTCTCTACCACCTCCTAGCATTCTTTTTGAAACGGGTGAGGTTATTTGTTCTATGGGACAGAATACTAAGTTACCTCGTTATAGTTTCCGGAGGGTACGTAGCGTTTTCCTTAGGGGCCAATACTGTAGGAACCTCTGTAGGGCCACTCGCTGCCATAGGTATTAACAAGACCTGGTTAGCGTTGTTGGCTGGGGCTGCTGTCTCACTGGGGACACTAACCTATGGTAAAAAGGTAACTGAGACTGTAGGTAAGGGTATAACAAACCTCGATCCCCTTTCAGCTGTGGCTGCCCAGTTATCTGCTGCCGGCGCTGTTAACTTCTTTGCCCATGTCGGTATACCTGTTTCAACATCACAAGCAATCGTAGGAGCCGTAATAGGTGTAGGCTTAGTTAAAGGAGTTAAGACAGTAGACTTACAAAAGATAACGAAAATCGCGTTTGGCTGGGTTGCATCTCCAACTGCTGCTGCATTATTTGCCTTTGGCCTATATAAAGGGATTGAAATGGTCGGTGTTTTATAGCTCCACACTGACGATCCTAACTTATTCCTCAAACTTCACAAATCTCAGTCCTGTTCCAGGCAGAAAGATGATTAGCTGGTGAAGTAAGGCTGATTGGGGTAATTATTGGCTGAAACCGGTCAAGAACCCCGCCCCCAAGGGACGGGGCTTGTAAAAGACAAATGAAAAACAGAACCTTCAACTTAATAACCGGAAACTGACCCAGCACTCAATCGAGGAGACTAACTTGCCTAAATCGAATCAAGGCTTTTCCTGTTTACTTTGCCCAGCAGGTTCAGCTAAGGATACTTTGGCCAAGGTCCATATCTCGATTGAGTGCTGGACGAAAACCAGCCGATTCATCCCCCCAGCAAGCTGCGGGGCTTTCTCGGCAAGTTTTG
>CAZTJJ010000037.1:0-13464 GCA_964614065.1 uncultured Thermotogae bacterium | reverse complement strand
TATACCACCTATGTTGTTGATTATCTTGCTAGTAATAGAAAGAGTTTTTCCACAAAGCTTCCCTTCCTTAGGTATGCCTTTGATATTTATAGTCAGTAGTCTCGCGGGGTTGTTCACTGGAAAAAATATGAATCTTTTGGAAGTTTCAAAAGAAGCTATGAAGAAGGCCCTACCAGTAATGGGTATTTTGGTTGGAATAGGTATGTTCGTCCAAGTAATGACTCTAACCGGCGCCCGCGGTTTCATAGTAAGTGTCGTGGTTGGGTTGCCGCAGGAGTTTTTATACTTAGCCATTGCCATTAGTATGCCTCTTTTTGGGGCCCTTTCAGCTTATGGCTCTGCTTCTATTTTAGGTGTACCTTTTATGCTTGCGTTACTCACAGGCAATCAAATACTAACTGCCTCCGCACTTGCTTTGATTGCCGGGCTGGGCGACTTAATGCCTCCTACTGCCTTAGCTGGATTGTTTGCTGCTGAGGTAGTGAATCAAGAAAACTATTTCAAGGTCATGAAATACTGTATTTTGCCAGGACTTATCGTTGCAGGTTACGGAGTTTTTCTACTGACAGGGTTACTTTGATAAATTTATGCCAATAGTAAACTCTCGAAAAAAGGAAATATAATGATAACTATTTTCTACAGGATTATAACAGCATTTATTCTAGCAACCATGGTTTGGATTGTGTTTGATGAAGATGATCTTGAACTCCAGTTAATAGGGGCTCTAGTAATCATTCCCTTAATATTACGAGTATTAATGATAAAGTGAATCTCTAATGGAGGAACATATGGACGTGAATTTTCCAAAAGTTTGGGCCGTCGTCCTACTCCTTTTCGTTGGGATTATATCTTGGGTTGCTGGTCGATCCTTCCTTGCCATGCATGAAGATGAACAATTGGTGAAAGGGCCGGGTGTAACTGAAGTTCATAAACTCAGTGAATATAATGAAAATTTGAAGGGTTCCCCGGGTGACACAAACATATTTGTAATGGAGGGGAAGCAGACAGGGGGAACGGCTTTGATTGTTGGGGGAGCTCACCCAAATGAGCCTGCAGGGTTTCTAGCACCTATTGTTATGATTGAGAACGGAATTGTTAAAAGAGGTCGAGTGATTATTATACCTCGCGCTAACCATAGTGGCTTTACCCATTCTGAGCCCCTAGAGGGTTCCCCTAGATTCTTCACCTTCAATACCTCAGATGGGAAGAGAAGGTTTCGACTTGGGTCTAGATTAACAAACCCGATCCATCAATGGCCAGATCCCTCTACATACATTAGTAAAGCAAGTCAAAAATTAGCTGGATTTGAGGTGCGGAATTTGAATAGAACATATCCAGGTTCTATGGATGGATACCTCACTGAGAAAATTGCAAAAGCTATTATCACTCTTATAAAAAAAGAAAAGGTGAATATTTCGATAGATTTACATGAATCGTCCCCAGAATACCCTGTTACTAATGCTATTGTGGCCCATCAAGACGCAACTGGGTATGCTATCCAAGTTAAACTTGGTTTGGAGCTAAAAGGCTTGGATATGAGAATTGAAGAATCTCCTAGGAATTTCAGGGGGTTGAGTCACAGGGAATGGGGAGATCATACCTCTACTAAAGCAATCCTTGTAGAGACACCCAATCCAAGCCAGGGAAAACTGCGGGGGAAAACAAATGCAGAATTAATTGTAACGGGTGAGGATAAATATTACGAAGAGGCGAACAAAGAAGGGGTGCTTTATGCAGAATACGGGACTAGCGGGTGGCCAATAGAAGAGAGAGTTGGACGTCACTTGGCGGTAATTAAAGAGTATCTGAAGGTATACTCGAATGATAAGATAGGAAAAGCAATAACTCTTACTAATCTACCAGAGTATACTGACCTACTCGAAAAGGGGTTAGGAGGTTTTTTGTAGCTTACCCCAGGTAGGGAAGCGGACGCAATTTATGTTGCACTATCGATTAAAAATAGTGCATAAGACCTAATAAGGGAGGTAATGGAGTGAATATGGTTAAATCAAAAATGAATTTTGTTTTGTATGGAGTGGGTGAAATCGGAACTAGATTATTTAATGTTTTGGAGCTCAAAGAGGGGGTTCAATGTGTAGGTGCCGTTGACATTGATCCAGAAAAATGTGGCAACGATATTGGTATATTAAGCGGAGCCGAAGAGGTTGGGGTAATCGTTAAAGACGACATCGAGAAGGTACTGGAAGACAGCGATCCTGACCTCGTTTTTCATACCACAGCTTCGCATCTAGGAGAGGTAGAAAGGCAAATAAAAGAGATGCTTAATAACAGATTAAACGTTATCTCTTCTTGTGAAGAAATGGCTTACCCAGCTTATTCCTCACCCAAGTTAGCGAAGGACTTTGACAAAATGGCGGAGGCAAATAACGTTTCAGTGTTGGGAACAGGTATAAATCCCGGTTTTTTGATGGATACACTTCCGATGGTGCTTACTGGAGTCTCACAAGAGGTAGAAAAAATTAAAGTGAATCGGAGGATAGATGCTGCCAAAAGGAGGGAGCCGTTTCAGAAAAAAATCGGCTCCGGTTTAACAGTTGATTCCTTTGCCAACCAAAAGGATATTGGTCACGTTGGCTTGCCGGAGTCCATGTCCCTTATTGCAAGTGCAGTTGGCTGGAGCCTCGATGGCATAAACATCGGCGAACCAGAGCCAATAACTGCGGAAAAAACAATTATAACAGACTACTTAACCGTGAAATCAGGACAAGTTAGCGGTTTAACCCAAACTGCAGAAGGAAAAAAGGGGGAGGTTACAGTAATAGAACTAAACTTTACCGCTAGTCTGAACAATGAAGAGGAGTTTGACGAAATAGTAATTGAGGGGGTTCCACAAATTAATCAAAAAATTTCTCCTTCTATAAATGGAGATATTGGCACTGTTTCAATGTTGGCAAATTTAGCTCCTCATGTCGTAAATTCATCAGCTGGCCTCATAACAATGAAAGACGTCGTCTCATTGACTTTCTTTAGAGGGCTGAGGAGTACGGAGTGAAAAAACTTAGCAGTAAGCAAAACTTGAATTCTACGTCTTCTGGAGCAGAGGGGTTTTGATTTGTTCTATCTTAAGGAGGTGGTGTAAATGAAAAAAGTATTGACATTATTCGCGATGGTGTTGTTGTTATTCTCCATATCTTTTGGCAGTACAGCAAGTTCAAGCACACCGGATAGGGTATTTTTAGACGACTTCAGCGGTAAGCTTTCTACCAATTGGAGGGTTACAGAGGGTGACTGGATGGTAGAAAACAATAAGCTTGTGGGAAAGGGTGTAATACTGTCTAGAGTGGACCTTCCCACGAATCGAGTAGTAAAGTTCCATTTAAAAACGCTAGAAGAAGAATCTGTATCATTCTTGGGTAAGTATGAATCAGACGAGAACCTTGTTCGGATTTCACTTAATTCCAACGGGACAACGCAGTTTATAGTGCTGGATGAAGGGAAGAAAGTGGTTGATGAACAGTTCTCAGTACCAATTGAATTATCGAATGTTCACACTTATCGGGTTGTCTTTTCGGGGGCGGAAGTCCGATTTTCCACCGACGGCGAAACGAACTTTGAACAGTCCTTTGATCCGATTACTGAAATTAATGGAAAGTTTGGGCTTAATACCAATTCCCAAGTTCAAGTTACTATGGTTCGAGGTACTTCTTTTGAGACTCCCATATTAATAACCTCAATTGGGCAAAGCCCTGGTGCAAAAATGGGCCAAATCCTAGCTGATAGAGCTAATGTATCCTCCATTTATAAAAGTCGGATTACTCCTCAAGAGCTTGAAGAGACAGAGGCTAAGACCTTAATCCCTATAATAGGTGTGAGTGGAAAAGGGTTGGGGGCTGCCGGACTGGATCTGAGCGATGAAATAGATTTAGCTTCAAAAGTATTTGATAAGGCAGGGGCTTTAAGTATACCAATTATCAGCATGCATATTGAAGGTAAGGCTCGTCGGGGCGAAATGAGTGATCCAATAATAAAAGAGTTTGTACCTCGCTCTGACTATGTAGTGGTCAAAGCTTCCGGTAACCAAGACGATTTATTCACTGATTTAGCCAACACTAATGATATCCCCTTCATTACTATAGAAGGAACAGCAGGGGTTAGTGCGGTTTTGAGTGATTTGTTCTACTCAAGACAAGAACAATAACAATATAAGCGATTTGAGAAAAAGCCAGGCGGAGACCGAGCTTGAATTAAAATAAGAGACGCATGAAAAAAAGTGATCTACGAACGGGTAGTTTTCGCTTGCAGAAACACGTAAGAGAAGAAAACGTCGGGGGTAGAAACTTGACCGACCAGGCTTTATTTCAACGGGTTAAGTCAATTCTCAAGGTCAAAAAAAGTGGGTCTGCGGAAAAATTAAAGGGTTATAAAGGCGAGAGTCGGTTCATTTATTTAAGGTACTCTCTCGGAACTTGGGTGAATTGTATCGGGAGCTTAAACATTTCAGAGGGGCGTAAAGAACTGTTAATTAAAGAACTCAAGCGAAGAAGAGATATGGCAAAAGAAGCTATTGAAGAAAGAGGTGCTTAGTTCGAAGACATAAAAACTTTGGGTGTAGAAAGCTAAAAAAATAAGTAGTTTCGGTGTTTGTGTAAGAAGTTTTGGCCAGGATTAAAAATAGGATGAAAGGAGGTGGTCATCTAATAATTACTAAATACTGAGAAAATGTCGGAAGGTAAAAAATCGGATTCTCACCAGAAATAACTTTATAACATAGGGAGGTATACTATGTTTACTATGTTAAAGAATACTCAGTGGAGGCATACCTTAATAGGGACTCTTGTTGTTTTAATTGCAGTCACTGGAATTGCGAGTCTTGAAATTGTAGGAGAAGAGATTCTTGTTGAAAAGAAGGTTAGAAGTGAAAACGGTATGGTTGTTGCTGCCACTCCTCAAGCTTCAGAAGCTGGGGCGGACATACTCAAAAAAGGGGGTAACGCAGTTGACGCAGCTGTAGCCACAGCTTTTGCCCTTGGAGTGGCTGAACCACATGCATCTGGGCTTGGTGCGGGAGGTTTTATGATAATTGACATGGCTGACTCTAATGAACCAGTTGCAATAGAGTACCGCCATGCTGCTCCCGAAGAGTCGAGAATAGATATGTATGAGATAGGAGGGCCCGGACTTCCAGGATACTTTGAAGGGCCAGAAAATGAAGAAGAACAGGATCAATTGCGTTATGTGGGGGCTTCATCCATTGGAGTTCCTCGAACTTTAGCTGGCTTGACTACTGCATTAGAAAAACATGGAACGATGAGCCTGAAAGAAGTTTTGCAACCAGCTATAAGATTGGCAGAAGAAGGCATACGTGTGGATGAAACCTTGCACAGTATCATAACAGATAATTATGACAAAATAACGTCTTATCCTGAAACAGCGGAGATCTATTTAAAAGACGGTTTAGTTCCGGAAGTAGGGGACACTATTGTTCAAAAAGATTTAGCTAACACCTTAGAAAAAATTGCTGAGAACGGCCCAGAGGTATTTTATGAAGGTGAACTCGCGGACACCATAGTAGATTACTTACAGCGTAATGGAGGTTTCATCACCAAAGATGATTTGGCCACTGCTAAAGCAAGAACCTATGAACCGGTGACCTCTACTTACCGAGATTATAAAATTGTGACGATGCCGCCCCCCAGTAGCGCCATGACTATTCAGCTGATTCTGAACATATTAGAAGGGTACGATGTAAAAGAGTTGGGGCTTCCTGCGGAATCCGCAAAAGCATTTCATATAATATCTGAGGCGCAAAAGCTTGGTTTTGCAAACCGGTATGATTACCTAGCTGATCAGCGTTATACAAATATTCCCTTTAAAGGCTTTTTATCGAAAGATTTTGCTGAGGAACAAAGAAAGCGCATTAGTCCCGATGAGGCAGCAATTTGGCCTTCTGAGGGTGAACCTGATAAATATGAAACCACACATCTTTCTGTTGCGGATAAAGCCGGCAATATAGTTTCCATGACTAATACACAAGTATATTTCTTTGGCTCAGGAGTGACGATACCTGGGACGGGAATATTGATGAATAATGGGATGTGTAGCTTTACGTACGAGCCAGGGATTGGCCCCCCCCCGGTAAATGCAATTGCCCCTGGCAAGGTCCCGAGGAGTAACATGTCACCAATGATTCTCTATAAAGATGGTCAACCCTCCTTTGTACTAGGTTCAACAGGGAGCACCAGAATAAACAGTACATTAGTTAATGTAATAAACAATATTGTAGACTATGATATGACACTGGAGGAAGCAATCAACGCTCCTAGATTCTATGCTTACAGTAAGACCGTAAGGCTTGAATCCCGTATATCAGAAAAGGTCCGAGAAAAGTTAAAAGAAAAAGGGCACCCTCTCTCTGTTAAAGGGGATTTTGACCTCTATTTCGGCGGAGTCCATGCCATTCAGATCACAAGAGAAGACGGTGAAAAAATTTATATAGGAGTAGCGGATCCACGTCGCTCTGGTGAAGCTGCAGGTTATTAAAAACTGGAAATTGATAAGGAGTGAAGCCATAAAATCGGTAGTGTATAAATGAGCAGCTTCACACAAAGGGTGAGAAAAGAATGAGTTGTCCGCCCCGGGGAGTTGATCTCCGGGGCGTTTTTATCATTCCTATTTTCACTATCAATTAGTCATATTAAAAAGTCTCTGTTTTACGTAAGTGGCAGAGTCCTATGCCAAATGATATTAAGCCAAGGTATAAAGAAAATAGCAACCAAAACAATATAGGCCTATTTGTCCGCCCATCAAACATCTTCCCCTCTCCCGGTGAAGGTAGAGGGGTTGGGTCCCAGGACAACTGGTACTCCAGGCTAAATCCTTTGATGTTCAGGATATGAATAATCGGGGTATCTTGGGCGGCCATAGAAAAAATTACGCCACGTTTATCAGGAGGCGCTAGCTGAGATATATTATTAACCCCTGGTTCCAGTTTTAGAATCTGGGAAGAAGTTCCCATGTTCGCTGAAGCTCCTCCTACATTCACAAATGCTTCTATATTACTCTTTGAGTTATTTTCATAGATATCCAACCTCCTCTGTACGCTCTGTTGAAGGTTAGCAGAGAAAATGATTTGAGTATCGGATTCTTCAATTTTCTTTTTTAGGTTACTGCGTGCTTCTTTGCTGAGCCTCCTGCCAACATCGTTTTCCCCTCCAATTGAGGCTGCGTCGACGTCAGAGGAAATAATGCCTTCTTGAACTAGAATCTGGTGCATATCCAGAATCGTCATGTTAACCATATTCGCCCCCCACATGGAAGCCCCCAGAGAATATATTACCGTCGGTTTTGCTTCAATTTGCTCAGCCGCGCATATCGTCGCTATGGCGGCACCGGGGAAAGAACCTGATGCTCCTATTGCTATAGCATCACCTTTTCTCACGCCGGCTTCCTTTATAAGCATTACCATTAGGGCAGCAAAATTGGGGTTGGTTGTCGTCCGTTTAGCTTCAAGGTCCCCTAAGGTAGTGGTAATTTCTGTGTTTTCCTCCCCAATAAAACCTGTTCTGTTTGGATCGTTGACCGTATCAATCTTAATACCCTTCTGGCGCCTGGCATCACGAATAGCCTTCATCGCCTTCTCCATTTTTTCTGCGGCAAGTACCATACTATGATGTGATACTTTAACGTTATTTTTGATGGGCAAATAATAAAGAGCTAAAAGAGCACAGATGCTAAGAAAGGCAAAAAGGTAAATGTATTTCGGTTTAAACCTGGGCTTCCGTCCAACAATTTGGTCTAGTTCCGAAGTCAAAAGACGAATAATTTTTCTCATGCTTCAATCCTTTTATCTACGATTTATATAAGAAGTAATGCTTTGACGAAAAAGAAAGTGACGGTAGAGACGACTGCCAAAGATGACACCGTTAACGTTACTCCCTGTTTCTCGAAGGTATTGGCAATTAATCCCGGAATTATCCATCCAATCACTCTCAACTCGAGAGCCCCCGGTAAGTAACTTGGGGCAACTTCGTACCAGACCATCGTTAAAACTCCGCCCAGCAGCAGCATTAATACAAACCTTCTTCTTCCGTACAGAATCAGACGGGATGATATTAGACGGTAAATTAGCAGGGCAAGTAAACTTACCAGAAGGGTCCCTAAAATTCTCAATGGCTGGTCAAGGTAAAGGACAATATAGCCTGGAACTATTATCCCACCTGCGTAGAGCCCCGTTAATTCCACGTAGAATAAAGAGCCCAGCATACCGATAAATAGGGATTCAAAAATCATAATATATCCCCTTGCTCCGACCAATAATGAACTAAATCTTTACCCGCCCCTCCGATGTTTCCAAATCCAAATATTATGGCCTCTTTACCCAGGTTTTGAGACATATGAGAAGTGAAACTCTCCGGGTCAGTAAAGTTAACCCCTTGAACCGTGGTAGAGGATTCACCGAAAAGTTTTTCAAATTCCTTTGCCTGGTTTCCGGTAACGTAAAGCCAATCAAAAAAAGAAATAAAGCCCTCCGTTAGAGCTCTTTTCCATTGTCGAGTTCTACCACCTCGGTCCTCTCGCAAATTGAGTAATCCTGCCAGATGTTTCCCTTCTACTGATACTTTAGACTTCATTTTATTAAAAACGATCTCTGTGGACTCAGGGTCGTTAGCCGCAAACCCGTTCACCACGATCGTTTCTTTGTTGCTCTTCGGCTGAATCAAAGACCACGCTCTTAAAGAACCGAGATCCGGGTTAGTTCGGTACATCCCCTTCGAAGCCTTCTCAGGTGGGATGTTCGCTTGATCCGCTATAGCGAGCGCCAACTGCACGTTTTCTTCGAACTCCCAGTGGTCCAGGTTATCTAACACTTTTTTCGTAATACTTTTCGTCCCCTCTGACCCCCGGACTTGAACGGTTTCCGAACTTTCTAGAAGTCGAGAGGAGTAACTTAAAAAATCATTATCTCCCACGACTACGGATGCGTCGTCGGGCAGACTAGCTGCTACGGCTTCCGTTACCTCTTTTTTACTATTACCCATCTCAGATATGTGATCTACTGTTATCCTGGTAACTCCTAATATACCTGGCTTCAAAATTTTAACGGATTCCGCATATTTATACTCCGGCTTAATACTCATCATTTCAATTACGAAGGCATCTACATCATAATGGCGGGCCAGCTTCAAAATTTTACGCTGTTCTAAAATAGATTGAGGCCCCCGCCTGTATATTTCTTTTTCCCTTCCGCCAGGTAGTAATAGTGAAGGCCGGGAACCGGTAGTCTTTCCAAGCGTTCTCACACCGTTTTGATTAAGCGCAAAATGAACTAACCTCACCACGCTGCTCTTTCCTCTTGACCCAGTGATACAGATTCTAATGGGAATATCGTCTATAATAGAAGACAGATAGGCTCTTTCAATCGCCAGATATAGCAGGTAAACGAACAAACAGGAAGAAACTATAATTAATCGCAATATTTACTGACTCCTTTTGCTTGGATTCAACTAGTAAGTGTAACTTTACTCTAGAAAAAAGAGGCAAGCTGCAGTAACGTAATCGTACTTGTCTCACAATCTAAATAAAGGAGCACGATAATATGAGTTACACACAGCTTACCTGTGAACAACGATACGCTATTTACGCACTAAAGAAAAGGGGCGAAACACAAACTACAATAGCGGAGACGATAGGAGTTCATAAATCAACCGTAAGTCGAGAGATAAGGCGCAACACTGGCGGTAGAGGCTACAGGTACAAACAGGCACACCGCTTTGCCATAAAGCGGAGGAAGGCTAAAGCCAATAAACGGATCACCGAAGATGACTGGAACGAAGTAGAGAAGTTGATCCGAAAAGACTTAAGCCCCGAACAGATATCCGGAAGGTTGACTCAAGTTTAACACCCGATTTCTAGCTAATACCCTTCACAAGGACAAATAATGAATTCGGCAAACACTTTTTATCACTACAGGTTGTCGAGGTAAGAATTTTCTTCTTTACCTATTTTACCAACTCTCTCACCCGAGGTGGGGGTCTCATGTGTAAGGCATCAAATACCTGATTTACCTCTTTTGTACCTTCGGTGCGAAAGAGGTAAGGTTTGTCGTTTACTTCCATTTCTACCGCCTTCATGCGACCCAGCTCTCGAATTGCTTTGGCGGGAGTAAGCCCGATATCTTCCTCCTGAAGCCTCTTCTCCAAGGCCCGTTCTAAAAGATGTGCCAGCACGCAGACGAATACGTGTCCCCGGATTCGTTTTGGCGTTCTGTGGTAGACGGGGGTTAGCTCCTCCAGGCTCTTCATGGATCGGAAGGAGCTCTCTATCCGCTTCAGCTTCCGGTAGGTAGTAGCCAACTCATGCGAGGTAAGTTGCTCTTCGTTGGTTACCAAGACGTACTTGCCGTCGAACCTGGCTTCTTCTCTTATCCGTCCTCGATCGATTTTTAAGGTACCGTCCTTAAGCTGTCTTAGGTACTTGGACTTGGTGGAATGAGATAATAACTCGTGGACCTTTTTGGTATCCGGATCCAGCCCGTCTATCTCCTCTTCTAACTCGTTGACGATAGAACTTCTCGTCAGCTCGGCTCTCCTCGCTTCCTTGGGGTTGTGGCAGATGATGTAGCGTTTGCCCTCCACGGTGGTCTCCTTTACCTGTAAGTTGTCCTTGATCGGGTGGTACCTCCCTTTGGTGGAGAGAACCACTTGACGGACTTTCTTGTACTTGCGGGCCGGTACTCCCACTACGTAGTCCCGGCCTTGGCTTTCCAGGTAGTCGAGGTTGGACCTGGAGATCATCCCCCTGTCGGCGACGAATAGGCAGCGGCCGATCGAGAAGCACTCGGAGAGTTTATCGGCCACATCCTCCACCGTGGAGACGTCGGCGGTGTTGCCGGGAAGCACCTGGTGGGCAAAGGGGAAACCGTCCCTGCTTAACATCAGTCCGACAAGGAACTGCTTCTCCTGCTTCCGGGAGTATTGGACCAGTCCGTTATTCTCCCCTTCTCCTTGGTAGGAGACCAGGCTGGTATCGTAAAAGACCACGTCCTTGTTCAAGGAGAATAGATTGAGTAGCTGGTTGAACAGGCCGGTCTCTATCGTTTCCTTCTCCTCGACCAAAAAGTCAAGGGTTCGGTAGAGGTGGTGTAGTTGAAGATTATCACCTTCGGGGAAATGGACGTCCCTATTTAGCCATTCTGAAACACTCAGTTCGCTGCCCGGATCGATCAGTCTGTTGAAGACGACGGCTTTCAGGGCAGCTTCCACGTCAAATTGGTAGTTTCTTCCCCGCAGTGCCTTGTTTATCACTCGGTCCAGGCCGACCTCCGCCCACAGACGGGTAAGTACCGCAACGTCGCCTAGGTTCTTGGCATCCTTGGGTTTTATCTCCTCAACCGATTCCAGTACTTGGACCTTCTGTGTGTAGTCCTTTAGGGCGGCAACCACTTCGTCTACCCGCTCTCTATCCAATTGATCCTTTCTGCCCAGACTTAGTATTACCTTCTGTTTTACCTTGCCGTCAACCCGCTCGTTTTCCACCAGTTGCAGGTAACGGTATGTCTTGTCTCCACTGGGAGCGGTTTTTTCTCTCACGAACATGTTTGTCCTTTCAGGCACTATAACTATATCCGCCTATACTAGTACTGTCAAGGGAAAAGAGGAGAAAGACAACCATCCTTGGCACTACGACTTGCTGAGATCTAGAAGACCCGGTTCCGCTCCTAGGGGGTTGGGTGGGTGGAAAAGCGGGGTTTGGTGTTAAAGTTGAGTTACCGCTTCTCCCGCGATTTCTGCAACGTAGTAGAAGTGGCCTCTGTAACGGTTTTGACAGGTTTCATTTGGAGGAGCGGTATAATCCCGGGATGACCTGTACAGGTAAGCATGTTCCTCACAGTTGAGGAGATAGCCATCCTGTAAAAATATTCCCTGTTCCTTGGCATAAGAGCTAACCCCCAGGGCAGCGAACAAAAGTACGCATAAGACCAAAACCATGTAGGTTTTTGAACTAATTTCTGATAAGGTCATTTTTTTACCTCCTTTTTGAAGAGATTTTAGAGCCAAACGGTAGGGTGGCTCAAAGGTGATATCCATAGCGGCAAGCACTACTAGTATATGGATCTCAAAATATTCGTCAAATGTTGAGTTGGGATTATAAAATAAATGGAAAAACTAACCAAATTAGGAAGATTTTAAGATTCCTGGATTAGGAGCCCTGTATAAAATTCGTCCTTGAAATGGTACGAAAATCGTAAGCATTGTCTTTAACTCAGTTAATCAGGTATTCATAGAGAAATGTCAACGTACCTTTCACTATTCTATGGACTATCTCTCTTTTACCTCCATTATATTTAAGTTCTTTAGACATACTACCGTGATCGGTAACGAGAGATGCCAGTGCTAGACCCTGATGGAGCTGTTTTTCGCTTTGAACAGAAAAATTTATATTTGTAATGGCAAGCGATAAATCGCTTTTCGTCTGTTCATGCAATCTTTTGGCCATTAGTAAACCTATATCCTCGCTCGTTTGTCCTTTTGTATCTAACTCTTCCGGGGATATTCCGATAAGTTCTTTTTTTGCCTTTGGAGATGAAACTATTATGCCCCGGTCAAATTTCTCAACGTTCTTGGGTAGCTCGTTCAAAAATCGAGAAAAAGATCCTCCCGTTCCTGCCTCGGCTACGCTAATACTCATCTCAGAATCATTTATCAGTTCACAGACTCGCTCATGAAGTGAAATCTTACCTGTTGCATATATCAGATTACCCAACCTTTCCCGGAGTTGCATTTCTGTCGCGGAGAGCATTCCTTCAACCTCTTCAGGAGAACCTTTAGCAGTTATCCTTAAATGTACCTCTCCCTGCTTCGCCAGTGGAGCGACAGTGGGGTTTTCTTTATCTAAAAAATCTGAAACTTTGCCCTGTAAGGTCGATTCTCCAATTCCACAGAGCCGCAAGATTCTAGATCTTATTACCTTCATGGGCTCATCCAACATTCCCTTTAGATAAGGCACCACATGGTTCTCCATCATATACTCCATTTCCCCCGAAACGCCGGGCATTGCCACAGCAATACTATCATCTGCCTCAAGTATCATCCCCAGGGCTGTTCCTCTAGGGTTGGGAATGGTTTTACTGCCTGCAGGAAAATATGCCTGTTGTTCGTTTGCAGGCGCTATATCTTTATAGGCTCCCTCGAAATATTTTTTCAGATGTTTTATCGCTTTCTCCTCCCGAACGAGTTCTCTATCCCAAACCTCACCAATTAATTCCTTAGTTATGTCGTCGGAGGTAGGGCCTAATCCCCCGGTAGTTAGCACGATTTCCGATTCACTCTTTGCCCGAGTCAGGACGTCTTTTATCCGGTCTCTATTATCTCCCACGCTTTGCTGGTGAAATAAATTTACACCGGAGGCAGCCAACTTCCGTGCAATGAAAGCAGAATTCGTGTCAATGGTCTGTCCGAGTAAAATCTCTGTTCCAATAGTCACTATTTGAGCATTCATAATTGA
>CAZTJJ010000036.1:0-13843 GCA_964614065.1 uncultured Thermotogae bacterium | reverse complement strand
CTCAACCACTCGACGACTTAACCCTGATGAAAAAGGAGAACAATTACAATAGAAAAGCGAACCAAAAACCAAAGACCAAACACCCAAGACCCAGAACCTACTCAACGACTTAACAACTCAACCACTTAATTAAAAAGCAAGGAGAACAGTGACCAGAAAAGAAGAAACTAAGACCTAAGACCAAAAACCTAAGACCCAGAACCTACTCAACAACTCAACTAATATCAAAGAAGGGGGACAATGACTAGAGAAAACGAACCTAAAACCCAAGACCCAAGACCCAAGACCAAAGACCAAACTATACTAGTAACCGGTGGCTGCGGCTTCGTCGGCTCCAACCTAGTAGAATTCTTGCTCGAGAATACAGATTATAATATCAGAATTCTTGATAACTTGTCTGTTGGTGATACAAAGTACGTAAAAGAAATAACAGGCAAGTTCGAGGACGTTGCCCTCACCTCACCAAGTAGGACCAAAGACCAAAGACCTAACACCCAAGACCTAGAACCTACTCAACAACTCAACAACTCAACCACTAAACCTAGAAAGGTGATAGTAATCCAGGGCGACATTCGCGACAAAGAAGACGCAGAAAGGGCAACCACC
Organism: uncultured Thermotogae bacterium; assembly: GCA_964614065.1. Lineage (GTDB taxonomy): Bacteria > Bipolaricaulota > Bipolaricaulia > M55B111 > M55B111 > M55B111. The sequence continues at coordinate 13,237 of CAZTJJ010000036.1, read as the reverse complement.
GACGTAGACGCAGCAGTAAACCTCGCAGCAATAACCGGCGTTCCCATTTCCCTGGAAAAACCAGAGGAGACTTTTCAGGTAAATGTAAATGGCACCCAGACACTGCTGGAAGCCTGTCGGAAAAACGAAGTAAAGAAATTTATTTTAGCCTCTTCCAACGCTGCTGTTGGTGACAAAGAACCGCCGATGCATGAGAATATGGTCCCCGAACCGATTTCACCGTACGGCGCAAGCAAGCTATCCGGAGAAGCACTCTGTAAGTCCTACAGCGCTTCTTTCGAAGTCGACGCAAACGCCCTGCGGTTTGCCAACGTTTACGGCCCTTATTCTGACCACAAGAACAGCGTGGTAATGAAGTTCATGCGGAGGGCACAAGAGGGGAAGGAATTAAAGATTTACGGCGACGGTCACCAGACACGAGACTTTATTCATGCAAGGGATATTGCCCGGGGGGTTCTGTTAACTCTCCAGCCAGATGTTTCTGGTGAAGTTTTTCAGATAGGAACGAGAGAGGAGACGGAAATTCTCGATCTCGCTCAAAGAATCAAAGAGTTAGCGGACAAGTCGAATAGAACCTCGCCGAAAGTCGTCCACGATGATCCCAGACAGGGAGATATCTACAGGAACTACACGGATTATTCCAAGGCGAAAGAGATTCTGGGCTTCGAGCCGGAAGTAGAAACCGCGGTAGGCCTAAAAGAGCTATGGAGAAATTACCTTGACGAAAATCGAAGCAAGTAAAAACAACCCAGCAGATTCCAGAACCATTAGGGAGATTACAAGCCCGCTTTAAGTTATTGGTTAACGTTCTAAAGTCAGTTGCTTAGGACTTCCACCTGGATAAAAATTCATTTTAGATGATAAAGTCCTCAAACCCCTTGTTTCGCCATGTAGGTGTAAGCTCGAATACAGGAACAACAACTTCTCCGCATCAATCCTGCCTACCAAAAAGATGACGAATTCAACTCAATATATCCAACAGGAGAAATATTGAACCGGTTATTCAATTAACTGCTTCCCAGGTCCCGGTAAACTGCCTCGATAGTTTCAAGCATCACTTTACGAGAGAACTTCTCTTTCACCCGCCGGTAGGCGTTCTCACCGTATTCCTGCCTCAGTTCTTCATTATCCACCAATTTATTTATCGAGGCAGCCAGAGCTTCCGAGTCGGCCGGCGGCACGGTAAGGCCCGTCTCTCCGTCCTTGCTAACCCAGGGAACGCCGGTCGGCAGATCCGTATTTATTACGGGTTTACCGTAGGCCATGGCTTCAATTTGGACAATGCCAAAGGCCTCGCTTTCTCGTATCGATGGTAATACCAACATATCACAACCCGAGTAAAGGTCTTTCAGCCTCTGGCCAGCAACCCTCCCAAGGAAATTGACCTTATCACTAACCCCGACATTAACTGCTTGCTCTTTGAGTTGTTCCAATAAAGGTCCGTCACCAGCAACGAGCAGTTGCGCTTCGACATCTTCCATGGCTCTAATCAGGTAATCGACTCCTTTATAATAATTTAAACGCCCAACGAACAAAATTACTTCTTCATCATCGTTTCCGGGTAATTCCAGGTCGCTCCCCTCACCCTGCCCCCTGGAAAACTCGTTGAGGTCGACTGAGAGAGGTACGACCTTGCACTTCTCCCGATAAGGGGAGAGGAATCTAGACTCGTCCCTGAGATGGGGTGAAGTCGGCAGAATCAAATCCGCCCTTTCCAGGAATTTCAACAGGAAGGGTCTATAAAAGCGCCGCAGTTTTTCTTGTCTGACGATGTCGCTGTGGTAGGTGACTACAACCTTTTTATCTTTCTGTCCAAAAGCTAGGTCCGAGATAACTCCGAGCGGAAACGGTACGTGAAAGTGCAAAACATCAGCTTTTCTGCTTTTTCTCGCATAGACAGCCGGGAAGGTAGGCGAAGCCGGCAATCCCAGAAACATACCGATGCTGGAGGCCTTCGTAACATCAACTCCGTTTATCTCTTCCCTCGTTCCGATCCCCTTGGGCTGACAGGCCAGTACCTTCATATCGAGACTTTCCTTGAGCCCTTCGGCTATATTCTGAACGACCTTCTCCACGCCCCCTATCCAGGGATAATAGAGCTTATTGACCTGGAGGACGCTCAATTCATCTCGACTCAAGTTGCACCTCAAGTGTTAATTTAATCATTTCGACGCCAGCGGCCCAGATCAACTTCGAGAAGCTCTTCTAAAGATCGAATATCTTCGTCAAACTCTGCCCTCAGTCGGCGCTCCGTCTCATTATCAAGTTCTGGCTTGTCCGAACCGGAGAAAGGTCGATAGAAAATCCTATTCACCAACCTGCTATTTTTGATTCTTCCCTGCAAATTGACCAACCCGAGCCGCCTTACTAAAAGCCCCGCCCATTTCAGCACTTTTGCCAGATAAAAGTTGCGTGCTTCGCCCGCCGGTCTGACCCGTTTTTCGTAATCAATGTGTTCAACCATAGACACTTCCAGGAAGTCAAAAACCTCCCGGGCAAACTCCTCAGAATCCTCCCTCAAATTTGAAAACCACAGCACCTTTATCCTCTCCCGCGGGAATAGGTCAAAATACCGGGAAAGGTGCTTGTAGTACAGACTGTTGTCGATCAGCCGGGGATACTCCTCCAATGCATCTTGAAATGGCAATTTGGTAACCCCGGATCTTTTGAGATAAAGGTACTGGGAAAAAGTCCGCTCGACCGGGTCCCGCAGGCAAGTAATCAACCTGACCTCCGGCAGGTCGTTCGCAATTCGCTGTGCCGCATCGGGGGAAAACATGTAGTCGTGGGAGAGTTCACCTACTGCCTTGGCATCGTCCGGCGCATCCTCGAAAAACGAAAGATACCAGTCCATTCCCCGATCGTAGTACCTGTCAAAGAACCAGATATCTTTAGCCGGTGGCACGTAGCATGCCGGATGCTGGCTCAACACGTAGTTAAGCCAGGAGGAACCGGTTTTATCGGGACCTATAAAAAGAAAGTCCGGGGTTGTTTTGTCAACACTCATTGCTTCCATCCACATTATCTAGGATTTCTTTGAACATAGCTTCGAACCTATTCGCGATTGATTCCTGAGAATAATTCCGCAAAATTCTGTCATCACTAAAAGAGGAAATACCATCTTCTAATACACAGCCAATTGCCTCCACAGAGTCCACCGTAGTCAAATTACGGCTCTCAATTTCGCTGATCCCCCCTACGTCAGTAGCTACGACCGGGGTATTGACAGCCAAGGCCTCAAGCACCACCGTGGGTAGATTCTCACTTATGGAAGCAAGCAATAAAGCATCCGAGGCAGCCATTAACTCAAGCACGCGCCTGTTTTCCTTCCTTCCCAGAAAGTCTACGCGATTATCGATCCCGAGTTCTCGAGAAATCGACGATAACTTTTCTTTCTCTCTCCCCTCCCCCACAATCACAAACTTATAAGGCCTGGAAACAGTAGCAAGTACTTTTAAAAGGGAACTTAAATTTTTTACTTTCTCAAGCGCCCCTACATAGAGCAACAATAATTCATCCTCCGCGGCTCCCAGCATATCTCGCAAATTTTCCCTGGAAATGCTTTTCCGAACCTCTCGAATCAAATCAACGTCTATGGGACTGGGAATACGAAAAACCTCGACTTTACACCTACTCTCAATTTTTTTGGCTACAGCCTCGCTCGCAACCCGAATACCGTGGTGCCCGCCAAAACGTAAGACTATCGCTTCCTTGAGAGCTTGAATCGCGCCCACCAAAGGGTTCACCTGGCCGTCAAGATGTTCAAAGCCCTGTAGGTTTCCTATATTAGTGGCCACGGCCAATCCGTATCTTTTTCCCGCAAACCCTGCAGGTATGGTAGCAGTGTAAGCATTGTTATAGATAATATCTGGCCGTTCCTCTTGAATAAGCTTGGACAAATGCTCGTATAGCTCTCTCATAAAACGGAACTTTTCTATAATCGCTCCGAAACTGCGAGATTTCCCCTTAACCCCAACTTTACAAGGACGGTGAATTTCTACGCCCGAAATTTCCTCAACGTCGGGATTATCATCAAGTTTGGAAGTAAGAACCCGTACCCGGTGGCCTTTGCCAGCTAGGCCTTTGGCCACCCGCCAGAGCACGATTTCTCCCCCTCGTAGCTCGGGATAAAAAAGCTCCGAAACGATCAAGATGTTCATTTTTCAGTTGTTTTACTCCAAACTCCCATACCTACACTTGGCAAAATTCCGTCCTGTCTTCCTCAGACCCTTTATATCATTCAGCCATAGAAGCGGATAATCCTCAGAGTTACTTGGCGCCCTGGCTGTTTTAAGTAAAGGAAAGCAAATCCACTTCCAGGGCACAAAATACAGTTAGTGATTGTTTAGATTATACCCCCTCTATAACGGACTTAAAAAGATCTACATATTCACCTTTTTGGTTATCCCAATCAAAATATTCCGGTAGCGGGTCTTTTTTCCAGCTTTCTTCCAGCACGTATTCTAGAAAATCCTCTGTATCTTCCGCCAAATTGCTTACGTAAGTGGGTATCTCCCCTATCGGGCTGGCTATTACCGGCAGGTCCGCAGCCAAAGCTTCTAAGACGACATTGGGTAAACCTTCTGCACGGGAGGGTAATAAAAACATATCGGAGGCCCGGTAATACCTCGCTATTTCTTCATGAGAAACCCTCCCAGGAGTTTTAACGAAACCTTCTTTAAAGTCTGTAAATTCCCTTTCATACGGACCTTTGCCAATAAAACAAAACTGATAATCCCCTTTCCGGTTTCCCAAATACTCAACAATACGAAGTAACCTATCAGCCCCTTTCAACCAGGAAAGCCTACCAACATAAAGCAGAATTTTCTTTTCGGGATGAAGGCCAAGTTCTGCTCTTAAATTACTATCACTGGAACTGCTACTTTTGAAAGGTTCGGGGTCGAACGGCTGGGGAAGCGCTGTGATATTATCGGGATCGAATCCCCGTTCTACTAACTTCTTTTTTACAAGAGTTCCCAGGGTCAATATCCTATCAGCCCTACCACAGGCCCATTGGCCTACTTTTCCCTGGATAAGCCAAGATTTGAATCTTTCGTATGGATTTCTTCCTAACCCGGCCTCCCTTGGATCCCCAGTGTAACGAACAATTGCGGGAATACCATATTGCTTACCATAATGAGCTACTGCAGAGGCCAAAGTGGGCTGACCCACATTTATTAATAGATCAGTCTCTGGCTCCTCCCGTAAGTAATTTCTACAAGCACCCCAGGCATAAAATATGGAAGCGGGACCGGATACAGGCAATTGAACCTCGTGAACCTTATAGCTCGAGCTCCATTCAGTAGATCTAAAGCCCCCGCTCACGATCAATTGTAGGTCAAATTCCCCTGAAAGCATACGGCCCCAGTTCCCCAGCACTGATTCCATATTTGGACTTATTGAATGCCCGCCAAGAATTGCAACTTTCTTTTTTTTCATGGATTTCCTTCGTAAATACCTACATTTTTCTTGACCGTTTTTTAAAAAAAGGTGGATTTCGCGGATTATTTTTAGTACGCCCAACTAAGCATTCTACCCTGATTTTCATATATTGGGGGAATTAGGCCCACTAAACACCCCCTTAACCACCCAAAAACTTTTTTGCTAATTCCTTAGTATCGGTGATTTCTAAAACTTTCTTTAATAACGCCAGCGGTACTCGCTTAGCTTTCAAAAAAGGCTTAAGTAGGCTGTTTTTTTGTCTGAAATTATTTACTTCCTCTTCCATATTTTTTGGGTAATCTTCTATCTGTCTTTTAAATAGCGATTCGGCGTATTCGTAGAGTTTCAAATCAAGCCTATTGTTATCTTTAAGAGACTCTATAGCACCTTCGCCAATTTCTTCCGGCGGGGGTTTGCTTCCAGTATTTCTTCTGACGTAAAAAACATTTTTCCACCCAAACGCCTCTTTGCAAAGCATTAACGACTGATCGAAGGATCCCGTGAGACCGATAACTGAAATATCTTCCTCTAACCGAGTTTTCGCTTTCTCAAGATCGTCGAAACAAAGTTTCTCTTTATCTTCAAGCCTAATCTGCCCGCCCTTTTCTCCAGCCAGGGTTCTGGTCTGACAGTTCCGAACCATGTGAGTGATCTTGCTAGAAGCGAATTCCCGCAGTGTAAGCGGCTCTACACGAGAGTAAAGATAATGATCGGGGTTGGCTCTTATGAAGTAATATAAAGAGATTACTCTATCAACGGGGTCACGTAAAAACGTCAGGTATTTTGAAGATTCATCAAACTGGGACCTCAACCCAAAGCCCATATGCCCCTCCAGACACAGGTACTGGCTGCGTTTCTCCGGAGAAAGAGCCAAGAAACCAGAAATGTCTTTTTTGGTTCCGTCAAAATGGCGAATCTTACCTTTGGGATAATTCCTGTAAATTATACTTCTTAAAGTTGACCCTCCGGTCTTTCCTATATGAATAAAGACCAATTTCCCCAAATCATTTTCCGAAGAAAACATAATTTTTACCTCATATTACCTATGCTCGCAAAATGTGTTAAATATATCACTTTTCCAGAGGGAACTTTGGAATGTCTTTGGAAGCCTTTTAACCCCACCTTCACTCGCAAAGGATAAGCAAAAAAGACCAACTATATCCAGTGGCTCAAGTCACGCCCCAGGAAAGATTCGAGCTTGACTATATCATCCCGAAAGTATTCAACGAGTTCTTTTTTCGTTTCTTTACCAATCTCTGGAGGCTCCCTTATCTCAAGAAGATGGTTGAGGGGATTCAGAAGACTTCTTGCTAAATATAAAAACGCCCTCTTAAAAAACCACTCATCCACCTCGGCGCGAAGTTCCGTTGAAATTAATCTCTGTAGACGGAGACTGATGGGCATTCTTGAAGGATTTTTGTCTATCTTCGAAGTATCGAGGGCGAAATCAGCCTCCAAATCCAGAAATTCAAATATCCTTTGCAGCTCATCCTCCGGTTCTTCCACGAAATCTTCGAAGAGAACAAACAGCATCTGCTTCTTCGAAAAAAAGTCGAGAAAGTTGTTGATATTCCGATAGTATAAACCATACTGCAAGTATTTACTGGCCCTCTCATCTTTTTCCTTGACCATTTCCCCAAAAGGTTTTTCGACACCCAACACCTGAATTTCCTTCTTGTAATTCGAGAAAGCCCTTTCTATAGGGTTTCTCAAAAGGAAAATCAATTTGAAATCCGGGTTAAACTCGTGCATTCGCCGCGGACAACCCTCACAATTCAAATAAGCCGTACTCGCTTCCCCGACCGCCTTCTCTCCGCTCCAGTAATTGTAGAGCAGATCGTAGACAAAAGATTCCATGACCCCCTTTTCTCTATATTCTCGATAAAAAAGACCCAGATACCAGTCAACTCCCAGGTCATATTTTTTACAGAAGTAATTTGGCTCTTTCTGGTGAGGTATGAAAACCTCGGGGTGCTGTTTAAGGTAACCGACAAGTGCAGTAGTTCCCGATCTGCCGGCACCCGGAATAACAAAATTTGGCTTCCTCACTTTAGACCCCAAAACATAACCATTCTTCAGAGAATAACATTATAAATAGCTAAAATTCCTGGTTTGATTGCTCATTCTTTTCATTGCCATTCGGCCATTCGGTCAGTTATATGCTGACTTATCTGTATAGTTATCTACCTGGCGCGCACTGACAGGTTTTTAATCCTTCAATAGTGAAATAATCAAGTTAACTAGCGGTAATTCCTTTCAGATAAGAAAGGATTGAATTATCCAGTTTCTCCATCATATAGCCCCAATCATATTTTCTAACGTGGTCTCTAGCATTACTTTTCAACTTCCGGCGTAATGCACGATCACCTGCAACCCTCTCGATCGCGTCTGCCCAGCAAGAAACTTTTTCCGGGGGGACGAGCAACCCCGTCTCCCCATCCGTCAAAATTTTCCTATGTGCCTTAATATCACTGGCAATAACCACAAGTTCCATGGCTAGGTACTCGAATACCTTTGCCGGCGAAGAAACTCTATAAGAAAAGAAATTGGGCAGGGGAGACAAACCAATATCGCAACTTCCGAGTATTGCTGGAATATCCTCGTGATCAACGTAACCCTTCCAATGTAGTTGCTCGGATACCCCACCCTTAGAAGCAAAATCCTTCAAATCTTCCTGGTATTTTGGAAAGCCGCTGCCAATCACTGCCATTTCCGCTTCAACTTCGCGATCTTTAAGTCTCTTTAAAATCTTAATCAACAATTCCAATTTTCGATGCGGTGCTATAGAAGTCACACAGGCAATCTTTAGCTTATCCCCCCCTAAGGAGTGATTCTGACTCGGTTTGAATTTGGACATATCCACTCCTAGGGATTGAACGTATATCTTCTCCGGTTCAATGTTATATTCACTCTCCAAAAACTCCTTGAAAGGACCACTTACGGATAGAACCTTGTCCGCTCGGTTCAAGGCTTTTTTATAAACACCTTTCATCGTCCGATTGTAAAGAGATCTCCGCAAAGAAGACTCTCCCCGGTATTCTAGGAACTCTTTATTCTGCTCCACTGGCGGGGTGCGAAGATCCATAATCCAACTTGTATTATACTTTCTCTGCAACCATAAAGGAGTTAACAGAATGCCCTTATAAGACCACACCAGATCGAAAGCACCCGGCTGCAAATCTTTTACTAAATTAAACGCCTTCAAATCAAGGTACAACCACTTGGGTAAAACCCTTGACCATATCGGTCTGCCTTGTGATATGGTATGTAATTCTCCCTCCCCCTCTCTTCTACCGTACTCTAAAATTTCTCTTATTCCTATTGCTGTTACTTGGTGCTTACTTTGCAAGAAACGGTATACGTAATGGGGTTCAGTCGAACCCTGAACCCTCATAAAATTACCAAAGTGGATGAATAATATTTTCATAGCAAACTATCAAAATTTCATAATTTCGCTAGAGACTCAATTGGTATCCATTTTCCTTTTTACAGCTCTAATTATAACAATTTCCTCCTCCGTCAAACCAAAGAGGTAAAGAAGCAGCACAAAAAGTCCCCCGATTAAAAAAATTCCTACATACCAGGGCAGGTTGAATACGTAAAAAATAGGATAAAATGATCCGCTGGCAAGCACAATTACAGAGAGCTTGAGGAAGCTTATATCCCAGGGTTGTAACCCCTTTAAAATATAGACCTCTACCAATCCGGCCAGGTTGTTGAAAGCTATCGATATACCGGTAGCTAACCCACCCCCAACAATACCAAAAATCGGAATCAGCCAAAAATTCAGCCCCACGTTCAATACCGCGGTTGCTACGTTGTTTATTAATACGTAATCTTGATTGCCGGACATCTGTAGTAAAATGTCTACTGACCCCACGGATACCGCTACTAGTTGGAACACCGCCAGTATAATGAGGGCTTTCCATCCCGCTTTAAACTCTTCTCCGAAAACCCCCAGAAGCTCTGTAGAGAACAAAATCATCAGGAGAACAAGCTCGGAGCTTAATACAAACCCCCAACGGGTAACGGTTGTATACAGCTTTTGGATCTCCTCGAGCCTGTCCTTGTTGAAGAGATCGGAAAGCATTGGGGCAAAAGCCTGGTTAAAAGCAACCAAAGCGAAGTTGGCTAGAACTGCTATGCTAACAGCGGCACGATAAATACCCACATCATCCGAATTCATGAAAAATCCCAGCATGAATATGTCTGTTCGAGACATGATCAAATAGGAAAAGCCGGCAAGATACATCGGGAGTGAAAAACGAAATAACTTCTTCGGCTGGATGATAGTTTTTGTCTTCTGGAAGAATTCCGGAGAGTTTAAGTAAAGCAGGTAAACACCAAAAAGCGCTGCAGCGCTCATTGAAATTAAAAAACCTCCGACAGCGCCGTACAACCTGAAGCCCAGTAGAAAGCTTCCCAGAATAAACAGTATATTGCCACCAGCCCGTGCCAGTTGTACGAAAACGAAATGCCGCATATTTTGGAATCCACGAAGAGTGGATTTAAGTAAGGCAACAAGCACGGATACTGGTAAAAACAATGCAAAGACCTGGACCAGCTTCACCAGACCGGGCTCGCCGAATATTCCCTCAGAGATATATCCGGAGAAGATGAACAACACAAAACCGACTGCCGAGCTGAACAATACACCTGCTCCCAACGATAACCTTATAACCCCGGTCAATTTACGTTTGTCATCTTCACCTCTATGCAAGCTGACAAAACGGATTAACCCATTCTGCAGCCCCAGAAGAGATATTTTGCCTGCCAGATTTAGGAGGTTGGTCCCCAAAGAGTAAAGGCCGTAGGCCGCCGGACCAAGAAATCGCCCGAGGGTAATCTGCAAGACGAAACCGAGACCCTTTTTTAACACCCTCCCCACAAAAGCTATTCCTCCGCCCCTCGCCACCTTCTTCAGTAATCTATTCGCAAACTCCTTTTGTATCGAATCGGGCTCTTCCGCCATAATCTCAACCCGTGTGAAAATCAGATTTTATCTTGATAAATCCCCGCAATAGTTAGATCTCTAAAAACTATCGGCAATTAATGTATTCAAGAGCGATTTACAATAACTTAAAATGTCAGAGGTCGTTTCCCTATATCATGTGGAGTAAACATCTGAATTTCAAAGACTTTCCCCCTATTCTTTAGACCCCTTGTTTTATCCGCTTTATTCTCTTGACTGACTAGCCCCTTATTTTACGGCGGACCTTCTCTTCTATTCCCATAGTTATTTTAATCATATTAACTTTAGGGTCCGTGATTGCGTATTGTCTTATTATCTCAATTCTTTCACCACCTCAATTCTTCGATAGGCGGATTTTTCGAGATCCGTTGTTGTGGGTGGTCGAAGTGTATAGATATGTCCTTTGGTATGTTTAACGTAATTACTACCGAAGCAAAACAACCAAACACTTAACCCAGGTATACACCGGGGGTAGAAACCCCCGGCTATAGACTATTATAAATTGTCTTTTCAGGCTTAAGTTTTGCTAAGTTGAAGTTTTCAGCCCAAAATCGTAAAGCAGTTTTATAATGGTGAAAGACTTGAGATTATAGAAAATCCCAGAGCGTTACTTAAAATACTTTTACATTTTGACCCATTTTGCTATAATCACTTGACATAAAATGTCAGTATTTTAAGAACAATAGCGAATGTATAGCCTGTACTGAGTCTCGGGGCTTATTTTATATTTAAATGCAGCGAGAGCCCGATTACTAACCAGGTGAAATAACATTAGAACAAATTTAACGAACGGAGATCATAAGATCCCGACTGGAACATTTAACAGTATTAAATTCCCGTCTTTCAGAAAAAGAATTTACACCTACTTTCTTCTGTCTCTTTTCTTAGTACTACTTTTTTCCCTGGTTATTCAGGTTCAGATAGGCGATATTGGAGGAATGTTTTCTTTTCCTTTCGTCCTGCTGACCCTTTATCTAATACTTGAACGCTTCAAAGAGAGTAATAATACGACCCTCGTTATTTTAATCGTATTTTTCTTTATGGTTCTGGTAGGTGTAGTCAATAATGCCACCCATTTATTATATCCTCCGAAGCCCGATGCCGGTCTCTACGATCGTTTCGGCTGGGCCATAGCCCAGAGCCTCCGTTCGGGAGAACCAATACCCTGGCGCATAAATCATGCTTTCAAAAGACAGAGTTACGCTTTTTTCACGGGCTTGATGTATTATTTGGCGGGCCACACTTTCCTTATAATGCAAATCATCAACAGTTTCTTGACTTCCCTTGCCTTATTCAATATCGCCCGCCTCTCCAGGATTGTTTTTGATAGAACCACTGGGGTATACTCCCTTTTAATAGCTTGTCTTTATCCTAGCCTCTACACCATTAGCGCCGCGCACATTAGAGAAGCCATAATCATTTTTTCCCTGACTCAGCTGGTCTATTTAGTTTTTCAGTGGTTTGAAGAACGAGAATTCCGAACTTTCGCCTACAGCTTATTGGCCGCGGTTGGCACTTTTATCACTCGAACGGAAAACCTCCTCCTGGTTGCAGTTCTATACGGTGAAGTAGTATTGGTCGATTTAATTCACCTCGGACGGGAGAGAAAGAAACTTCTAGCAGGAATTATATTGAGCCTGGTTTTATTTGCCGTGTTGCTCTGGACACTTCCTCAAACACATCAGGTAATAGTAAAACATACGGACAGCTTTAACCTTGAAGGGATTAATTCCCGCAGACGAGGGCCCGACAGGATAGACGCAGATTACCCCGGCGTTACCAGACCGGTGCAATTCCGCTCCTGGAAAGAGGTAGTGCGGTATTTGCCCAGGACCATATTTTCATTTTTCCTGAAACGTTACCCCTGGAAATCTGTTAATCTCCCCTACACTCGTGCCTGGCTAACCAGCGTTTACATTTTAGGAATTTTGGCCCTGTCAGTAGCCGGTTTCTATAAAGGTTTGAAAAACCATCCTATAAAGACGATGACGCTCTTATTTTACCTCATAGTTTTTGCTGCGGTGTATGGACTTTACAGTAACTGGCCGGGAATGATAAGGCGCCATCGAATACCGGCCATCATGCTTATTCTCCCTTTTAGTGGGTACTTACCCCGAATTTTGATTCAAAAGTACGGCCTTTCAGCAGTCCGCTATACGGAAAAAATTGAGCCAACTCAAAGATAAAACAATACGGCAAGGAAGCCAAAAACTGCTTCTAACCCGATAAAGGTCAATACCAACCCCTGCTCGGTGATTCCACCCGAGGCCTTCATTACGAGCTGTGCCAAACCATTTGGTCCCCCCTCAGGGCAGTACAGCTTGCCATTCTCCAGTTCACCCCACCAGCCCTCCGACGGAAATCCCTTTTTCGCCTTAATCAGGAAGTCTACCGCGTGTGGAATAATTACGATGACACCGGCCAGCTCAAAGTTTCCGATAATCGAGGCCGAGGCGATGACTGCTCCGATTGAAAAGGTACCGATGTCACCAATCAGCAGCCTGGCCGGATACCAGTTGAAGTAGAGCGTCGCGACCAAAGCCCCGAGCATAGAAGCCAGAACCACCTGGGAGGCGCCCGCCCCCTGGATGTAAGCAACCACCCCAAGCGAACCAACAGCCACAGCACCCATACCTACCTCCAAACCGTTGAAGCCGGCGAGCATGTTAACCGCATTCGCAGCGCCGGTTATCCCAAGGGGGACGAGAACCAGGGGATAGAAAACACCGAAGTCTAGCCCAGCCGACAAGAAAGGAACGCCAAGTACCGCCCTCTCCACTTTAATCATCATCAAGGGTACGGCGGCAAACAGGGGGACTAATG
>CAZTJJ010000035.1:0-14074 GCA_964614065.1 uncultured Thermotogae bacterium | reverse complement strand
CTGTAACTAACAAACTCTGTTCTCACTCCCAGTGGGTATAACCAGCTAAAGGTCATTCAAGTTTCTTTTGCAAAAGCTGACCAGCACTCAGTTTAATATGTACCTAGTTAATGAGGTTTACCTTCAGCTAAGACCTAGCACGAAGTCAGCTAAGACCTAGCACGAAGTTTTCATCGATTTCCGTTTATCAATAGTAAACTGGGTGCTAGGTCTGCACCAAACTTCTATTCTGAAATTGAACATACAGCAAATCTAAATTTTTCAATAAACGTGTAAGAATCGCTCGGCCTAGGTAGAATATAACTGGCTAGAAACGATAATTCAAAGCCTTAACCCCGCTTTTTGTCGTTAGAGAACCTACCATCTGCCCGAGCACTTTGAAGTCTATGGATACGTTGTCCCAACCATCCCTTGACTGTGCGACCCGGTTCATCAAATTCCTTAACATAGGGTTTTATATCAAGTACCGGTGTATTGTCTATGATATCTACGTCTTTTACATGAAGGATTTCACCCTTGACCTTTATTAACTCAACTACCGAAATACCGATTTTATTTGGGCGAGCAGGGCTTCGAGTCGCAAAGACGCCATGGGTTTGTTCGTCCATATAGGGTCTAACAGATGTTTTTCCTTTCTGGGCAAGATGGAAATGATAGATTAGGATTATGTGTGAGAACCCGTCTAAATCTACTAGCCCTTTGGTATATTTAGGAAAAACTTGAACTTTGCCTTCGCTGCCTCTTGCACCAGCAGGTTGAATGGGTGTGCCATTGGATTCTTTAAACTGTGTCCTTATTATACCAATCGGTTTGTAAATGATATCTTGCATATATTAGTGTTCCCCTTGAGTGCAAATAATACGCTAGTGTAACTGACTTTCCTAGTGTGGCAGATTGCCTGGAACTTTCTGTTTTGGGTAATTTATGTTAACTTATTGAGTCAACTTGCCAGCTCTTCCGGACGGGCCTTATCTAAACCTCAGTTCTGCTATTTTCTCTCGCGTCAATAATCTCGAAGCAAGAACAGGAAGCAATTTTGCCTCGTTCTTTCCCCAAAACTTGCCGCGAAAGCCCTCCGGCAGTCAATTCGCCCTGCTCATCTGGTCTAGGAACACATACAATATTAGTTCCGAATTGACTGCTGGGCTACTGTAGTAAGTTTGTTGTCTAATTTGCAACGTTAGAAATCTCATCGCTAATAGTCAGAAGCCAGAACAACACAAAGGGTGCAGTCTATCTACATACTTCATGGTAAGGTTTGCCCTGTAGATGGTAGAGACACGATTCTGATTAATAATGCAATTGTATATGGTAGTAATGGGTAAGATGCAGATTAGGTTCTGGAAGTGTTATGTTGGAAAAATTAACCTTCCTGGTAAATTGGACAAACACTCTACCGCCAATCTTTTTACAACTTTTTAATACTATTTCTGACCAAAGTTGGCATTGTACGCCCAAAAATCCGGTAATCACAATAGAAATTACTAAAACAGTCAAAATGGAGAGAGACAGTACCACTTTCTTTTTCATATTGACCACCTCTCTCAATAAAAATGTAATTCATCTCCTCTGGTTACACAACTCCTTTTAGGGAGACCGAGTACGGAAAACTTTTCAGGTTAGCTTAATGTGTGTTCTAGATCTTTTTCAGACCAAAGCTGAGCGATCCTTCCATGTTTATTGGAAAATTTAGGTTAGACGTATGTTCAATTTGAGAATAGAAAGTTGGTCCAGCACCCAGTTTAATATGTACTTAGTTCATGAGATTTACCTACAGTTAAAACTTACCACGAAGTTTTCATCGATTTCCGTTTATCAATATTAAACTGGGTGCTGGAGGGCTTCCTCAGCTAACTTTGGTGACCTCGATTAGTTTGCACCCACTGGATGAGAGCACGTAATTGGTTACAGAGGAGTAATTTGTACTTGTATTCTTTGGTAGAGATTGATTAAAAGGGAGAAAACCGCTCAAGTTAGGTGAGAATAGTTGAGAAAACTTCAAACATCGTAAATAATCATGTATGAATAGAGTATCCGTATAAACGTGCTTCAATTAGGGCGACCGTTTATGTTCTCCACAATTTGACAACGGAGGTGGAACATGAAATTCTTATGTACTGCCGTGGCGATTTTACTTTCTGTATTACTTATGTTGAATATCTCTTGCCTCACCGTCTCCGCAACCGACAGGAACACGACATCTTTAGTAAACGGATTGGCCTCATTCATTTTACCAGGAGCTGGTCAATTGCTAAATGACCAGCCAGACAAGGCACTGCAACATTTTATAATAATTGTGGGAATTGATGCGACATCTTATCTGTTGGCTCCAGTGCTATACCATGGGGCCTATTCTTTTTATTCTATTGGTCTCGCAGCTCATCTCGGATGGTCAGCTTTCAGTGCTTACGATGCTTACACTGTGGCTAAACATCAGGGCGGGGGTATATTTAACTCTTCCCTAAATAATTTCAATAGTGCTGATCCTCTAGGGGCAGCTCCCTTAAAAAGGGTAAATGGAGGTATTGATGGTGCGCTCTCACCGGGAGGAATTGGGTATCGTTCGGAGTTAAGTTTGTCGCCAATTGATTAAGGCCTGAGCTGAGCGGTTTTATATTATCCTTTTAAGAAATGAGGACCACGAGTTGATTTTTTTTGAAAGCGGAACCTGGTCCAGCACTCAGATGAGGAAAGTTACCTGGACGTCTAGTCTTCTGTTGGACAGGAAAGGCAGCCGAATCTGGATTAGGAAAAAATAGCAACCCAAGGTGGTTAACTCATCTGAGTCTGGGTCGTGGCTCGCGGTAGGAACTTGGATTATTCAGTGAGGTTTAATCCACTGGTAAAGGTGGATAAGTGATATTATGAAGGCAACTTGGTCTCGCCTTCTAACTTGGAGGTTATGGGCGCGAGAGTAAATCGCACAGACTAGGTAAGACTTTTCGTCGCAATTGGTCAAAAGTAGGAGCTTGTTCAATTATGGGTGAGTCTGCTATCGTGATAATGTTTCCGTTAAGTTATCCACCGAGATACAACTTTTCTACTTCTTGATTGTTTAATAAGCTCTGGCCTTTACCGTCAAACTTGTTTTTTCCCATAGCAAGTACATACCCTCGGTTGGATAGCTTTAACGCTTCTCGGGCGTTTTGCTCAACTATAAGTATGGCTACTCCTGTTTTGTTGATGTCACTTATTCTATCTAAGATCATTTTTGCCAAGTTAGGAGCCAGGCCAGCCGTGGGTTCATCTAAAAGTAGTACCTCGGGATTCAACATCAATGCTGCTCCCATAGCTACCATTTGTTGTTGGCCACCAGAGAGATTGCCCACCTGTTGTTTCTTTTTTTCTGTAAGATCTGGAAATATATTGTAGACTTTTTCTAGCTCCTCCGAATAATTATCTGTTCTGATAAAAGCTCCCATATCAAGGTTCTCTTCTACGGATAAGCTAGGGAATATGTTTTCTTCTTGTGGAACGTAGCATAATCCTTTGCGAACTATCCGATGCGGAGAGGTATCCGTTATGTTTTCGTTAACGAAAGTTACTTCCCCATTCCACACGCCAAGCAAACCGAAAATCGTCTTCATTAATGTCGACTTTCCTGACCCGTTTGGACCAATAATGGAAACCATTTCCTCTTTGTTTACGTAGACTGAGACGTTATGAAGTATTTCGACTTTGCCATAACCGGATACAATATTGTTCGCGGATAAAAGTGCCATCTTATCCTCCTAGGTAGGCATCCAAGACTTCTTGGTTTTGTTGAATTTCGTCGGCTGTCCCTTCAGCCAATCTCTTACCTTCGTTCATTACTATTATTGGATTACATAGTTTCATCACTAGGTCCATATCGTGTTCAATGAGGAAAAACGTCATGTTTTCCCGTCGTTGTAGTTTTTCTATATAACCGTTAAGTTTCTTCATTAAAGTTGGGTTTACTCCGGCTCCAGGCTCATCGAGTAGAATTAATTCAGGATCCGTCATCATAGTCCTGCCAAATTCTAATAGCTTTTTTTGCCCACCTGACAGGTTACTTGCGTATTCGTCTTTTAGATCT
Organism: uncultured Thermotogae bacterium; assembly: GCA_964614065.1. Classification (GTDB taxonomy): domain Bacteria; phylum Bipolaricaulota; class Bipolaricaulia; order M55B111; family M55B111; genus M55B111. The sequence continues at coordinate 10,017 of CAZTJJ010000035.1, read as the reverse complement.
TCTATTTCTAGGAAATCCAGTACATCTAAAGCTTTATCCTTGATTTGCTGTTCCTGGTGTTTTACTGAAGGGATTCTGAACCAGGAGTTAAGTAGCGATTCTCCCATCTGGTTTAATGGCGCAACCATCAGATTGTCAATTACGGTCATTTTCTTTAACTCTCTTGTTATTTGAAAAGTTCTAGAGAGCCTGAGGTGAGGGACTCTGTACGGGGGCAGTGGATCGATCCGAGAACCATTAAATAGAATCTTGCCACCGTCCGGAGCGTGAAAGCCGCTTATGAGGTTAAAAACGGTTGTTTTGCCTGCTCCGTTAGGACCAATTAAACCAGTTATGGTGTTTTTACTAACTTCAAATGAGCAACCATTAACTGCTTTGATACCGCCAAAAGATTTTTCTAAATTTATTACTTGCAGCATGGGTTATTCACCTATAATATGTCTGAAGCCGTTTTCTTTTCGCCAAGTATGCCTTCTGGTTTTACCATCACAACTAGAATCAACAGTAAGCCTATAACAGCCAAACGGACAGCGCCAATCTGAATTCCTTGAGGAAGTATGTCGCTCAAAAACATCATACCTTCCCACAAACCCCTCACTGCCAGCGCACCGATAATGACTCCTAGATTGTTTCCGCTTCCTCCTGCCATTACCATAACCCAAACCAGAAAAGTTTCCATGGGTAGGAAGTGGTTTGGTGTAATGAAGTTGAAAAAATGGCCGAAAACTGCTCCTGCAAGACCAAATATCATTGAGCCAACTACAAGAACTTGAAGCTTAAAGAAATCGACATTTTTGCCAAAAGCCAGAGCCACCTGCTCGTCCTCTCTAATGGTTCGTATTGCCCGCCCCCATGGAGAATGAACAGCTCTTTGCATGGCTACGTACAGTAAAACCAAGACAATCACAGCAATACCGAGGTAGAATAGACTATAAAATGAAGGAGGTACGAGTTCTTTGTAGGGTTTAATTACGCCCATACCATAAGGTCCTTTTGTGAGGTTTTCTTCAGTGATGATTACATACCGTATGATCTCGGCAAAGCCAATAGTTACGATCGCCAGATAATCCTCTCTGAGTCTGATGACAGGTATACCTAGTATTAGAGCAAATATTCCAGAAGCGGCCATTGCAACTATTAGACCCACCGGAAACGGTAATCCGAAGCCACCGAGGTGATATGGACTTGGTGTACTTGTCATAAATGCTGACAAATAGGCCCCTACTGCAAAGAAGCCTGCAACACCAAAGTTGACTAACCCCGTAAAGCCCCACTGGATATTTAAACCAATTGCGAGTATTGCATATACCACCGCATAAGTAAGGAAAAAGACTAGAAAACCTACTGCACCGCTCATTACTAACCACCCCTTCCGAACAAGCCCGAGGGTTTTATCAACAATGTCAGGGTCATGATAACAAACGCCACTGCAGGCTTATATGTAGGTGTAATAAATCCAGCTGAGACTTCCTGTGAGATTCCAATTATCATGCCACCAGCTAATGCGCCGTAAGGATTCCCCACTCCACCAAGAATGACGGCAGCAAATAGTGGCAACAGGAGTTTCCACCCCATTATGGGAACTAACCGGGTGTCAAGTGCAAGAAAGAAGCCGGCAAAAGCAGCAGAAATTGAGGCGATGACCCAGGTCCACATAATGACGCGCTCAGTGTCTATGCCCCTTACCTTAGCCAAGACAATGTTATCTGCGGTAGCCCTCATTGCTTTTCCGATTTTCGTCTGATCTAAAAATATATGTAGAAGAAACATTAGTACAACGGAAGCGGAGATGATAATTATTTGATTCGGTGTTATTCTGATATCAAATGGCAACACTAACGCGCGTCTGATCGGTAAGTCATAGCGCATAACGTCACTTCCCCAAAGCAAACGGATGCTGCTTCTGAGGAAAAGTTCCAGTCCAATTCCTACTACCATCATACCAAAGGGACCTGTGCCTCTTACCCTTAAGTTCTTGAAAGTGATTTTGTCAATCAAAATTGCGAGCAATGCGAGCAACGGAATACTAATTAATACCGAAAGTACAAGGGGTAACCCAAGGAAGTTGAAAAAAGTTAGGGTTAGATAAGCCCCGTAGACCAACATTGCTGCGTATCCAAAATAGAAAAAGTGCAAGATTCGAGAAACTAAGGTTAAGCCCACTGCTCCAATAGATATAATTGCTCCCATGAGTATACCATTGACGATTAGCTGCATTTGATCACATCCTGTATCGGTAAACGAAAAAGAGGAAGCCGGTGTGAGCAGCTTCCTCTTCGTAGATGCGTTTTAGACTTATTCTTCTCCCCATCTCTCTTCGTATTCTTTCATAATTCCGTGTTTGTCTAGGAAGTCCAGGATATCCGATGCTGGGACTTTCTGCTCTTCAACAAATTCTCCGTCTTTGACACGCCAAATCATGAAGTCATTAACTACGTCTCCGGTCTCGGTAAAGTTGACGGCCCCTGAGATCCCCTCGTAGTTTATTTCTTTACCTTCATTGAGTAGCTTTTTACCGCGCTCGAAAGCATCGGGATAAGAAACTACTTCTCCCGGAGGATTAGTTACGGATCGTAAGTGATCTCTAATCATTTCAGCTTTTTCGACTCGAGAGCCCTCTAGATACTCAGGTCCAGCTTCTTGTACTGCCAAAGCAATTGCCATGGTCGCATCATATGCATGTCTTGTCCATACACCTACCCGTCTGTCGTATGTTTCTTCGTAGGTTTTTGCGAATTGTTCACGGAACTCAGTTGAAGGAGTATGCATATCGATTACGGGGAAGTCGTTGTAGATATCTCCAAGTGCATCAATCATCCCTACAGTTCTTCCTTCGGGTGCTTCGAACCAAACGTTTGGATAACCAAGTTCGTACCATTGTTTCAATGTGACGATGTCGTCTTTTGCATAAGCAGCGTTCATTACTACGTCTGGATCTTTGCTGAACGCTTTCCTTAGCTCTGTTCTATACGAGGATTTATTCTTGAGAATCCCGACTTGATTTAATATTTCTCCGCCTGCTGCGGAAAATGCATCGGCAAATGCGTGTGAGAGGCCTAGACCATATGGATTATTAACGACGAGAGTAGAGGCCGTTTCGAAACCCTGATCGATTGCCCACATAGCCATTGCACCACCGCAGTAAATGTCTGGGGGTGCGGTTCTGGAAACAAAGCCATTATCGTTGAGATAGGTGATTCTGGGGGAAGTCGATCCTGTAGAGATCTGTACGGTTCCGTTGGGAATAGTGACTTCTGATATTGCAATTGTGACGCCGCTTGAACATGCTCCGATAATTGCAGGTACTCCCGATACCCCAATTAGCTTATGGGCCGCAGAAGCTCCAGCTGCAGGCTTTGTCTGTGAATCTTGCCTGACTAGCATTATCTGTTTGTCTAGAGGTCCTCCGGCAGCATTAATATCCTTAATGGCCATGTCGATTGCATTCTGTTGGCTAACGCCCATGGCTGCCAAACTGCCGGTTAATGGTTCTATAGAACCCAATTTGATATACTTGGACTCAGCCTGGACTGGACCCACAGAAACAGTCAATGATAAGATCAATGAAATGACGATAATTGTACTTATCGAGGATAACTTAAGGTTGTTCATTCTATTACCTCCTTTCTTGAAAGTTAGATAGCATCACAGATCGTTTTTGTTAGTATCACCCCCGGAGGACAGAGTATATAAAATACATAGATTGAGTTACCAATTATCACAAACTCTAAAATATTTTAATAAGCGGTAAAACCATTTGCAAATAAGCCCCGGTGTCAGATAAATCCTCTGGTAAATTCAACAATAGAAGGTATAGAGCTTATTGGTTTACCTCCTTTGTCTCAATAATTGTTGTAGCTTTTAGAGGCGTTCTTGGTTATTGTTATTAGTAATATAATCGAATTGGACTTTCTGCGGGCTATGCGACGGTTTACCAATAAGGAGGTAAATAAAATATGCAGGTGGATGTAGTTCAGTATGGAGTTGGGGAAATTGGAAAGGAAATTGCACGGTTGGTTTTAAATAGAAAGGCATACAAATTAGTAGAAGCAGTAGATCTAGCCGAAGATAAAATTGGTAAAGATCTTGGTTCCTTGTTTGAACGAAAAGTTGATAGCGGTATAGTAATTTCGAGCGGACTGGAAAGTTCGAAGTCGAGCAATTGCCGATTGGCTTTCCACTCAACTAGCTCTCGGTTAGAACAGGTATATCCTCAGATTAAAGAGTTGATTAATGCTGGTTTGAATGTAATATCTACGGCTGAAGAGCTTGCCTATCCATATATGAAAGACGAAGACCTTGCTAATAGTATTGATACTCTGGCAAAAGAGCACGGAGTTACAGTTCTAGGGATAGGTGTAAATCCTGGTTTCGCCATGGATTTGTTTCCACTGACCTTTACGGGAATTTCCCGGGCCTTAAACAAGATCTCAGTTACTAGAATACAGGACGCAAGTGTGAGAAGAGAACCTTTACAAAGAAAAGTCGGTGTTGGGCTCACAGGAAATCAGTTTAATTCCAGGGTCAAAAAGTCTGGTGGTCACGTTGGCCTGAAGGAATCGGCTGTTCTTCTCGGTACAGGTCTCGGTTGGCGGCTGACTGAAGTAACGGAAACCATAGAACCAGTTTTTGCTGAAGAATCTATGGCTACAGATTATTTTCAAGTCTCATCTGGTGAAGTAATTGGCATAAACCAGACAGCAAAAGGGATAATTGATGGAAAGGCGAAAATAGTCTTGACCTTGAAAATGTACTTAAATGCTGGTGAACCAGTTGACAGGGTTGAGTTGTCAGGAGAACCGGATATTGAGCTAGAAGTAAAGGGAGGGATCCACGGGGACATAGCTACGCCGGCGGCAGCTGTGAATGCAGCTCGAAAGGTGCTTGAGTCAGCCCCAGGACTTATCACGGTTCTTGATCTGTATCCTTTTTTGTATAGTTTTGAGCAGTCAAGAACCCCGCACCAAGGTGCGGGGCTTGTAGAAAAGCAATCTTAACTACTATCTTTGATCTTTTACAAAAGAAGACCCAGCAGTCAATCGTCCAGTACTCAATTCGGAACTTGTGTTGTATTTGTTCCGAGTTCAATTGAGCAGGGCGAATTGAGTGCTGGAGGACAAAAACCAGCCGATTCCTCCCCAGGGCTTGCCCTGGAGTTTCCTCGGCTAATTTTGGTGATCTGTGTTGGTAGATTTCAGTGATCCCCTTTCGCACTATTGATTGAGTTCTTGGTCGATGGCCCTTCCTAAGTTCGAAGCAACCTGGTTTGCTGTCTCTTCTGAGTTGGCCTCGACCATGACTCTGATTACATCTTGAGTGCCGGAAGGTCTTACCAGAATCCTGCCTTTGTCTCCTAGTTGGGATTCCCAGTGATTTATTTTGTTGAGTATGCATTCGTTATCCGAAAACTCTTCCTTACAATCTGTTGAGATGTTCTTTAACACCTGGGGGTATCTTTTCATTTTTTTGCCTAGTTCGGAGAGACTGGACCCAGAATCTATTAAAATCTTTAGAATCATTAACGTGGTTAAAAGACCGTCCCCTGTGGTATTTACTTCTGAAAAAATGATGTGTCCGGATTGTTCACCGCCCAGGAGTGCACTTTTGGATCGCATCTCTTGTGCTACGTATTTGTCACCAACTTGAGTTCTTATAAGCTCGATGCCCAAGTCAGATAGCGTAATTTCTAGCCCTAAATTGCTCATCACAGTAGAAACGACCACATTCGGCTTCAACTTATCGGCGTTTGAAAACCAATCCGCCGCAATAAATAGTATCCTGTCACCGTCAACTACTTCGCCATTTTCGTCTATTAACAAAACTCTGTCGCCATCGCCGTCGAAGGCAATTCCCAAATCTAGTTCCTGGGAGAGTATTAGTCTTTGTAAATTTTTAAGATTCGTAGAGCCGCAGTCCCGATTGATGTTCTCCCCGGTTGGATGTGTACCAATCGTTGTAATGGTAGCACCAAGATTAGATAACACATCTGGAGCTACTTGATAAGTTGCACCATGGGCACAATCAACGCCCACATGCAGCCCTTCGAGATTTGGAAGACTTCCAGGAAACTTCTGCTTTATTAAAGTGAAATATAGTTCGGATGGGTTGGAAGGGTTATCTGTAGTACCTATTTCTTCCCAGGAAGAAGCACAGGTACTTTGATTTTCCACAAATTCTTCAACCCTTTTTTCTGCCCGGCGAGAAAACTTAAACCCGTCTGCATCGAAGAACTTTATCCCGTTGTCTTGAGCAAGGTTATGGGACGCTGATATCATTATTCCAACTTCTGCGCACAACTGATCCAATAACAATGGAACAGCAGGTGTAGGTATAATTCCAAGAAACAGGGCGTTTCTTCCTATAGAAGATATACCTGAAGCAAGTGCGTGTGCAAGCATGGGACCTGAGCGTCTGGTGTCTCTACCAATAAGAATCCGATCTCCCTCGTTTGTAAATAGATGGAGAGACTTTCCCAATTTTGTAGCCAATGAGGGGGTTAAATCTTTGTTGGCAACTCCTCGGATTCCGTCAGTACCGAATAAACTCAAGGGGTCCTCCCTACCTATTTGTGAAATCGCTTTGTTTCTTGGGTATCTTGTCGTAGTTTGACGAACGTATCTGGAGAATAATAACCTTTTAACGAGACGTTGGCCGTGGATAAAGTGCGTTTACCTATAAGAGTGCCTGGGTTGATTACTGAGTTGCAGCCAATTTCGGACTGATCCCCCAGTAAGCAACCAAACTTTCTTAGTCCAGTATCTATGTCCCCGTCTTTTAGATGAACTATTATCGACTCACGGGTGACCTTCAGATTGGAGATCTTTACCCCCGCACCTAGATGGGCATTCCACCCTATTACTGAATCACCCACATACGAAAAATGGGGAATTTCTGCTTGGTTGTGTAGTAGACTATTTTTAATTTCAGTACTGTGGCCGATAGTCACATTGTTTCCCACGATTACATTTTGACGAATATAAGCGCCACTCCTTATGAGACAACCAGATCCAATAATAGCCGGGCCCATAATAGTTGCGCCGGGTTCTACCCTTGATCCTGATCCAATAAAAACTTCCTTCCCCACGTATGCCTTGGAAGATACACTACCCTGTATATCACTGGTCAGTTTCTCTGTGAGAATGTCTTCTAACTTGTTAATTACTTCCCAAGGATACTCGATATCTTCGTAGATATACGCGTAATCGGTCTTAGACAGGTCGAAAAAATTTTGAATCTTTGGTATGTTCATGTTATTGAGAGTTACATATTTTTATAAAGTTATCACTTGTTCTACAGTTGTGCAAACAGAGCAGTTTAATGAGCAACGTTACAGAACCCTTCAATTTCGGTGTTATTTCCGCTTTTAGACTTACCTTGTCGTTTTGCACATATAAATTCGTTGCGAGGACAAGGGATGCACCAAGGTATTATTGATTGATAGCCGCCTGAAGTGCTGACTCCCAGTCTGCGTACAGTTTGGTGTACTGCGCAAAGTAATCCATTGCAGATTTTTTGTATTGGGCGGCCTTTTCATTTGCTACGCCTTGAGAGAAATATATCAGGCTTTGGACTGCCTTTGTTAAGGCTTCCTGTTCGTTGCTTTCGGCAAATTGCTCTGACTCGTTTGCTAGTTCAAGTGCAGCAGATAACGAATCGGGTGTGTCCATCCAATAATTTAACAGTGATTTGGTTAAAAATACAATGTAATTCGATATTACCTCTCCTGATTTAAGTTGGATTGTGTCTTTTTGCCTTTTGAAGATATCTTGGTTGAGGATAGCCAAGGCTTTATGTAGAAATTTATCCTTCTTTGTGAATGTTCTTAGGGTTGATAAAGTAAATCTGGGCGTTTCTTTGTAGTGTAACAGAGCCTGCCGCAGCGCTTGATAAAAGTCCCTGTTCTCGGCAGTTTCAGTGTATTTGAGAAGGTAAACTTTTGATAGAAAGTCTCGGTCAATATTTGGAGTGGATTCCTTCATTGACTTAATTGCCAGATCCCAGTTCTGTAGATTCTTTGCAGTGTAGGCCCGGAACTTCTGTAATTCGGTTAATTTTGTTTCTTTTTTAAGGAACATAGAATATTTCCTTTGTTTGTCTATTCCTAACTCAACTTGGCTCAGAGCCTGAGTGTAATTCTGAACCTTGAAGTATATTTTTGCTCTAAGCAAGTTCAATTCTGGTGAGTATGGATCAAGCAACGAAACAGAACTTAGAGCTTCTAATAAATTTTGTTCTTCATTGCCCGGCTTGCCTATCTGGGTTTCGTTAAGCAGAGCTTTGAAGTTGTTTAATTGTGTGAGGTAACCAGAGCGCGATAAATAAACATTTATTTGTCTTAAAGCCATCCTCTGTAGAGATTGATCGGAGAGGCCGAAGGTAACTTGCTTGATGAAGTAAGGATGAGCAAGCGTGTAAACGGAGTATTTGCCGAATTCTTGAGCGAAGGAAAATGTAACTGTTGTGGGTTCGAGATTGCCGTTGGTTATCTTTTTTTGGGCATAGGTGTAGCCCTTAGCAGAGATTTGAAGTTTGTTTTGCTTAGAGCTGTCTTTGAGATCCACAATTACTTTGTTAGTGTAGGGAAACCTATCCTGGATTTTATTTCCTGCACCTAAATTCAACTGTATCGAAACTGAATCCCCCGCGTGGAGATATATATATGGTGGAGATGATTTGTCTTCTTGTTTATGGAAGTTATGCACAATTGAGTTACGGATTTCAGCACTATTAACCGATCTATGACACCCCAGTAGGCATAGGGGGTGGAAGCCTTTTTTTAATAGAGTAACGTGTTTTTGCGGCTCCCCGGTGTAGTTTACTGTATATAAATCTTGATGAAACGTGTATACGTAAGCATTTTCTGGGTTAAATTCGTACTTGATGGGTGTGAATTGCTTGGAGAAATATAGCATCACCGCAGCAATAATCACTGTGATGACCAGAATTCCTACAATTGTTTTGCCGAGACTCAAAAAACCTTCTGATCTTAATGTCATGAGTTATCTTTCTTCTCCGGTCATGACCTGAAGGCTGATCATTTAGGTTCCTGGTTATTAGGTTCCTTTAGAGCTTGTCCATGTTGGATATAGTGATTGGATCTATCTCCTCTGAAAGTTCGAAGTCAAATATTTGGGAGTAAAAGTATAATTCGGCCTCCTGAGCCCTTTTAATGTTTTGTTCCTGTCGAAAACCATGTTGCTCGTTTGGAAACAATAGATAAGCGGTCGGAATTCCTCTGGTTTTTAATGAGTTGTACATCAATTCGGCCTGTTCCGGTGGGACGACCTTGTCTTCCTCGCCTTGTAGAAAAATCACCGGGGAGGTGAGATTCTCTGCATGGTTCAGGGGGGATCTTTTTGTGTACAAATATTCGTCCTCGGGGTAAGGACCTATTAACTTGTCCAGATATCTGGACTCAAATTTATGGGTGTGTTCTGTTAGTGTTACGGGGTTGCTTACTCCGAAGTAGCTTGCTCCAGCGTTAAAAGTGTCTTTGAAGGTTAATGCCGCTAGAGTCGTATACCCCCCTGCACTGCCGCCTCGGATGATTAGTCTACTCTTATCTACCCATTCCTTTTCGGCTAAAAACTCTGCGCCGGCTGCGCAATCTTCAACATCGAATCGCCCCCAGTTGTCGTACAACAAGTTACGAAATCTTCGGCTAAACCCGGTACTGCCGCGGTAATTAACGTCAAATACTGCAAAACCACGGCTAGTCCAGTATTGTACATTGAAAGAAAGGGCGTCATTTGTAGCCGACGTTGGCCCCCCGTGGCTTATAACTATCAACGGTGGTAGCTCGTCCTTCGGACCTTTGAATTCTTTGTTGGTTGCGGGGTAGTAAAAACCGTGGGCGTTAGATCCGCTTTCGGTGGGAAACTGGATAACTTTCGGATATGATAAGTAATCTTCATCTACGTTAAGCGAAGTTGAACGTTTGACGGTGGTTATCTTTGTTGAGATTAGGTTTAATTTCCTGATTCCTTGTGGTTTATTGGGAGCCCCGCCGATAAAAAA
>CAZTJJ010000034.1:0-14354 GCA_964614065.1 uncultured Thermotogae bacterium | reverse complement strand
ATATTTTCTCTTTTGCTGTAACCATCTCTGATATAAACGCCCCCCTCCTCTTGTGGGGCAAATCAAACTTTCTACCGCCTGAAAGAAGCGGTCAAGAACCCCCCAACGGACGGGCTTGAAAAAGACAAATGAAAACAGAACCTTCAGCTTAATAACCGGAAATTGACCCAGCACTCAATCGAGGAGACTCACTTGGCTAAATCGAATCAAGGCTTTTCCTGTTTACTTTGCCCAGCAGGTTCAGCTAAGGATACTTACGCCAAGGTCCATATCTCGATTGAGTGCTGGACCAAACCAGCCGATTCCTCCCCAGGGCAAGCCCTGGGGCTTTCTCGGCAAGTTTTGGTCAAGCCTTCCGGCAGGTTACTCGCCTTACTCATCCCCAATAGTTGATTCCCCTCTATTCGGCACCAGACACAAAAACCGTAATTCCTCGCCATCATTCAGAAACTGATGCTCTTCGTTAGGGGGAACGTAAACTGCATCCCCGGCTCCAACGTCGACAAATCCATCATGTGTCTTGATCCTCCCTTTACCTTTTAGAACAAAAACCTCATGTTCCCAGTCGTGCTTGTGAAACGGCGTATACCCACCCTCTTCCAAAGTAAACCTGCGCATAGCAAAGGTATGTACGCCTTCATCCTCTCCCAATAAAACTTCCTTTGTAACACCCTTGACTCCCTGAAGATCCGTAATATCAACTGGTTCAACCTTATCCGACTTGTTCACACTTATCATAGTCTATCACCAAAAAGTTTATATTGTTAGTGAGTACCTCGCGCAAGGCTATAACCATTCTTCCACTACCATAACTCGCCCTTTGTAGCACAATTATTCTACAATTCCTCTGCGTTGAAGTGATTAGAGTTGTAAATTATTATCTCAATTGGTGATCTCCAAGTGGAAAAACGTGCAGATGTCATAGTGGTAGGTGCTGGTCATGCCGGCTGTGAAGCGGCACTGATATCTGCCCGGAGTGGGCGGGAGACTATACTACTGACAATCGACCTTGACAAAACCGCAAAAATGTCCTGCAATCCCGCCATTGGTGGCCCAGGTAAATCTCAACTGGTCAGGGAAATCGATGCTCTGGGAGGAGAAATGGCGAGAAATACCGACAAAACAGTGATCCACATAAGAAGGCTAAATACCAGCAAGGGTCCGGCCATGCAAATTATGAGGGCGCAGGTTGACCGGAACAGGTATCAACAAGAGATGAAACAGGCCCTGGAAGCGGAAAAAAACCTGAGTCTTCACGAGGGTATGGTAACTGAACTGATCATCGAATCAGGAACAATCAAAGGCGTCAAAACGAGAACGAGCGTGGAGTTTCTCGCGCCTGCTGTTGTTCTCACCGCGGGGACCTTTCTAAATGGACGTGTCTACCTTGGTGATCTACTTTACCCAGCCGGGAGAACAGGAGAACCACCCGCCGAGCAATTATCGAAAAACTTAAGAGAGAATGGTTTCCAGTTGGAAAGAATGAATACCGATACTACTCCCCGGGTCAACGGCCGCACAATAGACTTCTCCAATCTGGAAAACCAGCAAACTACGGACGAAGAATTCGCTTTTTCTTATCTCTCTCGGAAGAAGACAGTCGACAATGATTATCCAGTGTTTTTAACCAAAACGAACGAAAAGACTAACAGAATCATTAAAGATAATATAGACCGGAATCCCAGATACAACGGCACGGTAGTCAGTGCGCACCCCCGTTACTGTCCGTCATTAGAAAGCAAGATTTTAGACTTTCCGGATAGAAAACATCACAAAGTATTTTTAGAACCCGAGGGGCAAAAGACAGAGGAGTACTACCTTCAGGGAATCTATACTTCATCGCCCCCGGATGTCCAAGAAGAGATAGTCCACTCCATGGAAGGATTGGAAACCGCGCACATAGAGCGGTACGGATACGGTATAGAGTACGACTACCTACCTCCCACACAGCTAAAGTCAACTCTAGAAACCAAAGCAGTGGAAGGACTATTCACGGCAGGACAAATCAATGGAACGACAGGTTACGAGGAAGCCGCTGGTCAGGGAATACTGGCCGGAATCAACGCTGCGCGTAAAGATAAACAGGACCAGTTAACCCTGGATAGATCGAATTGCTTTATTGGGGTACTAATCGATGATTTGGTGACCAAGGGAGTGGATGAACCCTATCGAATGCTTCCCTCGAGAGCGGAGTACCGAATTTTGTTACGAGAAAACAATGCCGACCTTCGCCTCACCGAATTGGCTCACGAGCTTGGAACTATTAGTAAACAAAGATATCGCAAATATGTCAGGAAGCGAGACCAAATAGAAGAAGGATTAGACAAATTAAAATCAAACAGCATTTCACCTAACAAACAAACCAACGATATGCTAAAATTCAAGGGTACTTCACCGATAGAAAATCAGGGGGCAACTCTCTACGAGTTATTAAAACGTCCGGAACTAAGCTGGACCGATGTCATGGAACTGGGCGGACTCCCAAAAAACGACCTGGATTCCGCGGTCCGCAAAGAAATTGAAATTCGTGCGAAATATAGAGGATACCTCAAGAAGCAAGAAAAGAGGTTAGAGCAATTCAGGCGAATGGAAAACAAACAAATACCTGATTCTCTTGACTACAGCGAAATTGATGGCCTTTCCTCAGAAGGACGCGAAAAGTTGATGGAAGTTCAACCGCGGACGCTTGGTCAGGCCGAGAGAGTTCCTGGTGTCAGCAGGGCTGACGTTACTATTCTAACAGTGCGGTTGAAAAACTAACCCAATCTACAAACGTCACTTAGTTCACAAGGAGTGAATAATTCAATGTCAAAGCTTTTTTCTGGAATTCAACCGACGGGTGACCTTCATTTAGGCAATTACTTTGGAGCAATCCGAAACTGGGTCGATCTCCAACAAGATCACGAGACCATTTACTGCATCGTGGATTTGCATGCAATTACCTCGGATTACGATCCAGAACTTCTCCGCGACAATAGCGTAGAACTTGCAATGGATCTAATTTCTTGCGGTATAGACCCCGAAGATTCTATCCTGTTCATCCAATCTGAGGTTCCGGAACATTCCGAGCTCCAATGGATACTAAATACGGTCACCTCTTACGGAGATTTGACCAGAATGACTCAGTTTAAAGACAAATCCGAAGACAAAGAGTTCGTGAATGCTGGGTTGTTTAGCTATCCAGTACTGCAGGCAGCAGACATACTGCTGTACAAAGCATTGAAAGTTCCTGTTGGTGAGGATCAGCTTCAGCATGTTGAAATAACCAGAAGGATCGCCAGACGATTCAATTATACTTATGGAGAGTTCTTTCCCGAACCAGAGCCTATAATCGGTCACGGGGCAAGAATTATGTCTACAGCAGACCCAGAGAGAAAAATGAGTAAAAGCGGTCACGATAAACACATGATAGGCCTAATGGAATCCAAGGACGAAATCTGGGAGAAGATCAAGACCGCGGTTACCGATCCAGGAGGCGCGGAAGGATCAGAAATGAGTCCCGGAGTAGCTAATCTTTTTACGTTGCTGGACTTGACGGCCCCGGAGGATGTAGTTAACAAGTTTACACAGGATCACCGCGAAGGCAAACTGATGTATATCGATCTCAAGAAAGCTGTCTTCGAAGGTTTGACCTCCACACTTCGGCCCGTATGGAAAAAGAAAAAACAATTAACGAACAATAGAGATCAGGTGGAAGAATATCTTCAGCAGGGTCGCGAGCGGGCCGAAGAAATCGCGAAAGCCAACATGAAAGAAGTGAAAAAACTGGTGGGTGTGAGACCACATACTAGCAAGTAACGGTATTTCTGACGAAAAGTGAGTTTAAAGCAGTGGCTTATAGTTGTGAAAAATGCTGAATACGTCTTGATTTTCTTCTAATTCATCTATTAATGATTGAACGTTTTCTTTAGTGTTACCGTCGCCTTCTACATATTTCTGAGGATTCATGACTAACTCACTATCGACACTCCCAACTAATTGCTCAATCTGGCCGGCAACTTCCCGAAGGTCGTCAGGTTCACAGTACATTTTGATCTGAGAATCTTTCTCCTCTATGTCCTGAACACCCGCTTCGATGGCTTGCAACTGAAATTCCTCGTCATCAACACCGTTCAAAGATGATGAATCTACAGTAATGACCCCTTGACGAGTAAAGATCCAGCGCACACAACCTTCACTACCCAGCTCGCCCCCGTGACTGTCGAAAATATTTTTTAGTTGCGTACTGGTCCTATTCCGGTTGTCAGTTTCAGCCTTGATCATCAGGGCGACACCAGCTGGACCGTAACCTTCGTACACTATCGATTGAACGTCTTGTCCTTCAAGCTTTCCCTGAGCTTTTTTAAGCGCTCGCTGGATGTTTTCCTTGGGCATATCAGCGTCTCTAGCTCGTTCGATGACGCTGGCGAGGGTAGGATTGTCATCAGGATCAGGATTCTTCCTGGCCTCCACGATAATTTCCTTCACGAGCTTACTAAATAGCTTCGCCCGTTTCTTATCCTGCCTTTGTTTCCTGTGTTTGATGTTTGACCATTTGGAGTGACCAGCCATAATATCACCCTAAAATTTTATGATAAACTCCGGGTTTGGGCAACAGCCAAGCATACCAGCACGTAGTCACAGCCAGTCGACACTTGTTGCCTTTTAGCCGCTCTTCGTTTAACCTATTTTACTGACTACAATCATGAAAAAAGACAGAACTCATCTCTTAAGCTGGGTTAAAGAGAAACTCGAGTTACAATACGGCCCAATAGAAAAAAATCAAGATAGAACGCCCCTGATGACCTTGATCCAGACAGTGCTGTCCCAAAATACCAATGACGACAACCGGGATAAAGCTGAAAAAGGACTGTGGAATCGATTCAACGGTTACCGGGAAATCGCAAATTCTTCCGTTGAGGAAATCGCGGATGCCATCAAAACGGGAGGTCTCCAAAAACAAAAAGCACAGACAATTAAGAAGATACTCCAATCCGTGGAAAAGGATGGGAAATACACTCTTTCCCATCTCAATGACCTTGAGCCTGAAGCCGCCTGGAAAAAGCTCATGGAGTTCGACGGCGTAGGTAAGAAAACGGCTGCCGTTGTAGCGCTCTTTGCTTTAGACAAACCAATATTTCCCGTTGATACCCACGTTCGCAGGGTAACCTCGCGCCTGGGCTTAGTCAGGAAAGGTGAGAAACATCACGAAACACTAACCGGGTTAGTGCCCAACGAAGAGATGTATCAATTTCACCTACACCTCATTCAACATGGAAGAGAAACTTGCAAAGCGCGGAAACCTCAGTGCAACCAATGCGCTCTGCTCGAACGTTGTCCTACCGGCCAAGAAGTAGTCACATAACCACCACGACTTGGTGCCTATCCATACAAGCTACCGATGATCGCTGGAGGGCTATGGAAAAGACGATGTCCTAGAATTTTTTTATTGCGGGAATTTTCCTCTTCCTCACTCCTTCAGCTACCTCTTTGATTGCTTTTAGCCTCTCCTTTGTAATTGGAACATTTACTTCATCAGAGGAGACTTTCTCGTTCTCGAGTCGCTCCAACCTCAAGTATAATTTCATCCCTTCTTCCATACGGGAAAACATTAAAGTATCAGCGGCATGTTCCCATCTTCTTATATCCTCTCGGAATGCACTAGTACTCACCGTAAAAATATAGGTCCTTTCCTTGTCGTGTTTTAACAGCTCTTCTAAATTATCCAAGTTAGCTTCTTTGTAAGTAGGTGAGAAAAGTAAAAGATTTAAGGCTGAGGCGAATACCAAGGTACCGGGCCCGTCTTCGCTAGAAAAGAACCTCTCCCCTTCCCCGAGGACGTCCTGCCACACCTCAGGTTTTAATAAGTTTGCTCTTAATTCATTATTGCTGGTCCTTTCCCACTCATCAACGTCAAGGTCAAACTTTACATAGGAAAGGCGATCTTGGTAGTCCTCAACTTTGATACCATAGAGTCCTTTCAAGGATGTCTTAACGAACTTCGTTTCTGGATACTGAAGCGGAATAAACATAACATTCCCTCCAGCTTTCAACCAATCATTTACTATTCCGAACCCGAGTAAAGGCTTACCTGTGCCACCGGGCCCGCTTATGAGATTTGATGTAGGATAACCCAATCCCTTAGGAAATAAATCTACTAACCAGTCTTGGTTCAACTGAAGTTTTTTCATTATAGATCTCCTCGATATTGTTACACAATTTCTTTATGTGAGATTATCTCTTGGATTTCGTTCATCCGGAATCACGTTTATCATACGTCAACTAACCGAATACTTAAGGCGAACAGTAAGCACGTAAAAATCAATTCGCCGGAGTTCCTCGAAAACTCGTCAAAAGTTAGATAACCCTAACATTTTAACAAAACAATTGTAGGAAATAATCTCTACACTTCAAGAGGTAGAATAAACCTTCGATTTTGAATGAATCCTTGATAGCGCTCGTGATGGTCAGGATTGAGGAAATCTCAATCCAGTCAATAACTCCACAACTTGGGGTGGGGTAATTGACTAATTGGAATCGTTAAAAGCAGTTAACGACTCAGTGAACGGTGGGGTGGTAACGCCGAGTTCCGTGACAATGCCTGTAATATTTCCTGCTGGCGTAACGTCGAAAGCAGGATTGTAAACTTCTACTTCTCTCGGGGCTATCCTCGAACCCTCGATTTCTCTGACTTCGTCCCCGGGGCGTTCTTCTATATCTATCTCCTCTCCGGTTTGAATATCGAAATCTATGGTAGAAGTCGGGGCAACCACGTAAAAAGGGACCTCGTGTTGTGTGGCCAATTCAGAGAGGCCGTAAGTACCGATCTTGTTGGCAGTATCACCGTTAGCTGCTATGCGGTCGGCTCCAACCAAAATTATGTCTACTTTTCCATCTCGGATCAGAGTCGCTGCCACGCTGTCCACTATTAGAGTAGCCGGTATGTTTTCCTCCACTAACTCAAAAGCAGTCAACCGCGCCCCCTGCAACCGAGGCCTGGTTTCGTCAGCGTAAACCTGAATGTGTTTGCCAGAATTATAGGCTTCTCGAATAACTCCTAGAGCGGTACCATAACCCACAGTTGCCAGAGCCCCTGTATTACAGTGAGTAAGTATTGTAGCTGGATTGGGTATCAGTTCATTTCCGTTGCGGGCCATGCTTTTATTGATTCGTACGTCCTCCTCGGCAATTCTTTCAGCTTCTCGCCCTATCAGTTCCACAATCTCCCCCACGTCCCTATCCTCATGCTTCTCCAGGAGGTCACCGAATCTGTGAACTGCCCAGCTCAGGTTGACTGCCGTGGGCCTTGCTTCAACTAGATCTTCCATGGCGTCACTTAGCGAGGTAATAAAGTCAGCCTTTGGTGCGTCCATATATTCCAACGCAGCAAGATAGACCCCGTAAGCAGCCGTGGCTCCAATCGCCGGCGCTCCCCTCACTACCATGTCCAATATGGCAAACATTACTTCTCGGTAGTCATCTGCTTCAAAGTATTCCACTTGCGATGGTAGTTTCCGCTGATCTATTAACTTTAGAGTATTGTCTACAAACTTCATCGTCTCGTGCTTCATCAAGACTCACCTCACTCACAATCGAACTTCCTTCCTACCTTAAACTATCCAATCGGAAAAAACCAGTCACAGAGCGAAGCCAGATCGCCATCGATCGGTGATATCCCATAGACTCATGCAGCAACAGGCACCTAATTATCCACTTCTTCAACTAATTTTGTCCCTAGTGAGAGTTTGGTCAGTCCTGTAAAATTTGTTGTGGGTTATATTGTCTTCAATTCAAGTGATAATTCGTTTCCCCTTGTTCAACACACCATTATAGATAAAATTATAGTGGTACTTGGGCAAGACTTGATCCAGATTGTACGAACTGCTCCTTGCCCAATAAGGGCTGGAACAACTGACCGATAGAAGACGAGTTTGTGAAAGAAGTTTTTCGATAATTACTTTAATTTTACATGCGCCCGTAGCTCAGCTGGATAGAGCGACGGATTCCGGATCCGTAGGCCGGGGGTTCAAATCCTCCCGGGCGTATTACAAGGTTTTTCCTCCTGATGTTTTGTCTTACCAATTTCGCCCTCCGCGAAGATTGAGTGGATTCAGGCAATCATATTTACGAATATTCTAACATATAGAGCTGAGTGCGATCGCATATCGACTTCGCCAGTTTATTAAATTCAAGACCACTGTGTCTGCGGTAGGTAGGGTGGCCCACAGGATTGTGACAGCATTAACAATTTGTCATAATGCCTTTAATCTGATATAATCTAGTTCCAGGACAAAAAGTTGTTTCAGCCCTCGTCGGGAGGGAAAACAAGTGGCTCAAGTGGAATTAGAAGACCTGACAAAAAGTTTTGGGGATTTAGTTGCAGTAGACCACATTGACCTGGCTATCAAAGACGGGGAAATCTTTGTTCTACTCGGTCCCTCGGGGTGTGGTAAGACCACAACCTTGCGGATGATTGCCGGCCTGGAGACTCCTGATTGCGGCGACATTTTTATCGACAGGCAAAAGGTTAACGAACTTTCCACCAGAGAACGAGATATTGCGATGATGTTCCAACTCCCAACCGTCTACCCTCATCTTTCAGTCCACGATAACATTTCTTTTCCTTTAAGGACACAGGGTTATGACCAAAATCTCATTGAGGAAAGGGTTGATCAAGCAGCAGCTATTCTGGAGCTTACCCCTCAACTCAACGAACGAGCTTCAAAACTGTCAGGGGGTAAAAAACAAGCAGTAGCCTTAGCGCGCTCTATTGTCAGAGAGCCTCAGGTTTTTCTGATGGATGAGCCAACTACAGCTCTGGATGCCAAGCTGGGCGATAGGCTCCAGAAACGCTTGAAAATCATGCACGAAGATCTGAACGCAACTGTGATATACGTCACCCACGATCAAATGGAAGCACTAAATCTCGCGGATCGAGTTGCAGTTATGTATCAGGGGGAGATTTTTCAGGTTGACTCACCGACTCAGATATACGCGCAACCCAGGAACCTGTTTGTCGCAAACTTTATGGGAAGCCCGGGGATGAATTTCCTGGATTGCACGATTGACGGGGAAGGTACTATTCATTTCCACGGATTCGACCTTACACTACCACAAGATTTCAACCAGAATCTCAATCTAGAACATTTAACCGATCATAAGTTAATTTTCGGGCTCCGCCCTGAAAATATACAGTTAACAAAAGGAGCTTCCGACGAGGCTTCTTCAGACAATTTAGTTCCAGGGAAAGTCGACCTTCTAGAACCACTTGGGACTGAAACCATCGTGCACGTTCAGCTAGGGAAAGAAATTGTTAAAGTGCAAAAGGAAGCAACATTTACCGCACAACCTGGTGATGCTGTAGCTTGTGGCCTGGTTTCACCCAATTTGACTTTATTTGATAGAGAAAGCGAACAGACCATTTATTAGCTAAAGGAAGGGAACTATCGACAATCATGATCAGATTTGAATCAGTTACCAAGAGATACGGTGAAACTATCGGTATTGAGGGGGTCAGTTTCGAGGTTCCCGACCGCTCATTTTACGTGGTAACTGGACCTACTGGTGCCGGGAAGACAACCACCTTAAACCTGACCTCCGGAGTGCTGAAACCCGAGGAGGGGGACATCTACTTCGATGGCGAGAGAGTGAACGATATCAGCCCTCGCAAGCGCGATGTAGCTTTTGCATTCCAGGATTTCATCCTCTATCCCAATATGAATGTTTTTGACAACATCGCTTTCCCTCTTCGATCAAGCCTCCGCAATGTTGACAGAGACACTATTCAAGCCAAGGTTGAGCAAGTCGCTGGGGCCCTTTCTATTACTTCTCACCTGAAGAAGAATCCTTCACAACTAAGCGGAGGAGAGATGCAGCGGGTAGGCATAGCCCGAGCTTTGGTCAGAGAACCCAACGCATTCCTAATGGACGAACCTCTTTCTAATCTTGACGCTAAGATTCGAGAAGAGCTACGAGCAGAGCTAAAACGACTGCAGAGTGAAATGGATCAAACTTTCTTGTACGCCACTCCGGACAAGACCGAGGCGTTCTCCATAGCCGAGGAGATCCTTTTAATTAACGATGGTAAGATTATTCAGCACGGGAAGCCACTGGAAGTCTACAATGATCCTCAGACCTTGTTTGTAGCTACCTATCTCAGTCAGCCCGAGGCAAACCTTTTCCAAGGTTATGTGTCGGACGGAAGATTGGAGCTCACAGAAGTGGAGTCTACCTCCAGTATCCCAGAGGATTTACTTCAAACTCTACTTTCCTCCAACACCCAGGACGTAATTGTGGCAGTATATCCGGAGGACTTGGCTATTGAGATGAACTCATCAAAGAACAAAGAGGGGGGAATTGAACTCAATGCTAAAGTTGAAACTTCTCGGTTCATGGGGGCTTCCCAGGTAGTAGATATATCATGTGGTGAGCTGAGCCTGAAATCCGTCTCCTCGTTGGACCTAAATCTAGAGCGCGGAAGCGAGGTTAGAGTTACTTTCAAACTGGACGAAGCATATTTTTTCGACGACGGTGACCAATCCAGACTGTGCTAAATGAATAGTTGTATCGATTTTTCCTCATTTCGGAGCTGACGATTAATGCGTGTTTCCACAAAAGACAAGTTAGAAAAAGTTCTGTATGCACTGGTATTCCTGGGCGTGTTTGCAATAGGTCAACCTTTTTCCTTGGTTTTATGGCATTACAGCTTTCCTTTCTTGCTGATCGTCGTAATCTCCTTTCTCGTCTTCAACCATATACCAACAAAAGAATCCAAAGCTCAAGAAGATCAGATCAACTAGGAGGTGGTTCAATGGCGTAATAGTAAGACTGTTCTTCGTCAGCAAAACCAAATACGCAAATAACCGAGGAGGTTGTCTATGTATAAAGCTAACAGCAAGAAAGCGATTGTTCTTACGTTATTGCTCAGCTTGTTGGTAGTAAGTGTTGCCTCCTTTGCAGCCTTCAGCAAAGACGAGAGACTGACGATTTTGTGGGCTGCATGGGATCCGGCCGATCAGTTGGAGCAGATGTGTAAAACATATACGGAGAAAACAGGAGTAGAGGTAACAGTCAAGACATATCCGTGGGATAAATATCTGACGAAAACTTCAGTCTTAATGTCGTCTCATACCACGTCCATAGACTTATTAATTGCGGATAGTCAGTGGAAAGGGTGGTTAGTCGAAGGTAATCACGTCGTTCAACTTAACGATTGGATCGAAGCAACCGAAGGCGTGGACATGGACAATTATTACTCTAATTTAGTTAAGTACTATGGAGAATATCCCGAAGGAAGCGGGAACTACTACTTCTTGCCCTTCTTCGGAGATACCGAAATACTCTACTATCGCAAAGACTTGTTCAATGACCCCGAACTCAAAGAGGCGTTTATGGACGAGTACAGTTACGAACTCAAGCCACCCGAGACGTGGTCTAACCTGCGAGACATGGCCAAATTCTTTAAGGACAGCGATGCAGTTCCCTATGGTTTAGCCACCAAGATGAGTAGACGTTACGACTACATCACCTGGGACTTTAACCAGGTGCTGTGGGCATTTGGAGGCTCCTTCTGGAATCCGGAAACGAAAAGAGTCGATGGATACATAAACAGCCCGGAATCTGTTGAAGCTTTGGAATTTTACAAGAGCCTAGCTCAATACGCCCCGCCGGGAATCGTAAATTACGCTCAGGACGAAGTAGTTACCGCTTTCCAGCAGGGACTAGTTGCTATGTCCATCCAATGGGCGGCATTTGCCCAGGGTTACACCGACTGTAGCGTGTCCAACTACTGTGAAGAGGTAGGTTTTGCGCCCACGCCAAAAGGCCCGAAAGGCTGGTATCCTACTCTGGGTGGACAAGGAATTGGTGTCAGCGCTTACACTCCTAACGAGGAAGAAGCATTTAAATTTCTTGCCTGGCTCTGCAGCGAAGAAGCCCAGGTGCTATGGGCCAGAGACGTTCCAGCCGGGGTTTCTACGTATAAACCTGTCATGGAAACCGAAGCCTACGAAACTTATCAGCCCTGGTATCGCGCCCAGAAACTGCAGGCACCACACATGAGGGATATCTGGAGCATTCCCGAATACTCAGAGATTCTTCAGGTCACCCAGACCCATTTCAACAACGTGGTAGCGGGTACGGAAGATGCCCAAGAAGCTTTGGACAACATCGCTGAGGAACAGGAAGAAATTCTCCGCAAGGCTGGTTACTACGATTAACACAGGCAACAAAACCGGGTCAGGTTTTCCTGACCCGGTTTTTCTTCAAGGCAGGGATCCAAACTTATGCGATTTCTCAACTACGAACTGACCGACAGACAGCTAAAGTGGATGTTGGTCTTGCCAGTCGTGATATTTCTCTTTGCAATGGTTATTTATCCCCTGGCCAGAACCCTTTACTTGAGTTTTACTGATTATTCTCTGATCAGCGGAGAAGCCCCAAATTTCATTGGAGTTCGGAATTATGCGGAAATCATGGGAACCCCTGCGACCTGGCATAGATTTGCGGTCACCATTCAGTTTACAGTACTGACAGTAGCCATAGAGACCCTGGTGGGTTTTGGCATCGCTATGCTTTTCAACCACCAACTCTACGGTCGAAAGATTGCCTTAACATTGATCTTGACCCCAATGATGCTGTGCCGGGCAGTAATCTTCACCTTCTGGCGGTATATGTACCAACCGATATGGGGCATAGTGAATCACATTGGAGGATTCTTCGGGATGGGGGAGGTGGCCTGGTTATCCCATCCTGGTACGGCCCTTACCGCCATCATGATAACTGAAATATGGATGTGGACTCCTTTTATGATTTTGATCTGCCTGGCAGGACTGTCTTCAGTACCCCGGCGTCTCTACGAAGCGGCAGAAGTAGATAGGGCTTCAGGGTGGTTTAAGTTCCTCCACATCACCCTACCTATCGCCATGCCTATTATCATGATCGGGATATTGTTCAGGGTCATCGACGCATTAAAAGTGTTTGGACAAGTGTGGGGATTAACAGAAGGGGGACCCGGAAGCTCAACCGCAACTGCCACTCTGTTGATTTACCGAAAGGCTTTCGAGCAGTTTAACCTTGGAAAAGCTACTGCTCTTGCTTATGTCTTGCTTATTATCTCCATTGCTGTCAGTAACGTAATCATTGCCCGGATTAACAAAATGAGGGCTTAAGGGAGGTCAAAATGTTAAAAATATTTAATAGCAAGCGGATCCTGACGAGCTTGATTGCTTGGTTACTGGTTGCTTTATTCGTTTTTCCTCTGGGCTGGCTAGCAATGACAAGCTTTAAGACCCGTAAAGATATCCTCTCCATTCCTCCTACTTTTACCTTTAAGCCTACTCTACAAAATTACCGCAAGCTCTTTTTTAAGCTCGGTATGGAGGGCGAAATTATCGGAATGACCGAATTCTTCCGCACTTTCATTAACAGCATCATCATCACCACATTCGGCACTATTCTGACCGTCCTTTTAGGGACATTTGCTGCCTATGGTTTCTCCCGCTTCCATTATCCAGCGAAAGACGATCTACTGTTCTTTGTGTTAGCTACAAGGATGTTGCCCCCGATTGCAGTAATAATTCCAATTTATTTAATGTACCGGGCAGCAGGACTTTTGGACAGTCACCTGGGGTTGATTTTCCTTTACGCGTTGGTCAATTTTTCCTTTTCGGTATGGATAATGAAAGGGTTCTTTGACGAGATCCCCGTGGAGTACGAATACGCTGCAATGTGTGATGGCTACACCAGGCTCCAGGCTTTTATCAAAGTGATTCTGCCTCAGGTCTATAACGGGGTGGCGGCTACTGCCCTGATCTGCGCCATTTTCTCCTGGAATGAGTTTTTGGGAGCTCTTATCCTAACCAGTGACGTTGCCACCACTGCACCGGTCGCCTTGGCGGCCTCAGCAGTGGGCACAATAGGTACCAACTGGGGAGTCATTGGTGCGGGAGCTTTTATCTTTGTACTGCCCATGATTATTTTTACATTTTTCGTTCGCGACTATTTAGTACGGGGCTTAACTTTTGGTATCGTAAAAGGAGAATGATTGTTTTCTGTTGGCGTGACCCGATTATCTACAGATCGGATGATCGTGCCAACTTTGAGTAACGAGATCGACCAAGGTCGCATAATTTTCTCACAAAAGGACTATTGGTATCTGAAACGCAATTTTCTAGTTATTTTGTCACTGTAAAATATGGAGGTATCTTAGATGATCAAAGCAACGAGCAGTAATACGTTTCATAAAACCCTCACCTACGGTATGGTCGGTGGAGGACCGGGTTCCTTAATTGGCTCGGTACACAGAACAGCCATTAATCTCGACGGAAAAGCCTCTTTGGTCGCAGGTTGTTTCTCTCGAGACTACGAAAAAACCT
>CAZTJJ010000033.1:0-14371 GCA_964614065.1 uncultured Thermotogae bacterium | reverse complement strand
CCCCAAGGCAAGTACTGAGGGCTCTCGGCAAATTTTGGCAAAAAAACTGTCAAGATTTTAACTATCCCGGCAATTTATTTGTAGTTTGTCACGATTTATTCGGTTTAACAGTGACATAATCATAATTTCCCGTTGATTGCCTTAACAGAATTCAGTATAATTTTTGTTAATATTTATATCAAAGGAGGAATATGAAATTGTGGAAATCTAGTGGTTCATCCTACTTGAAGATGGTTTTGGTTAGTACTCTCGTTCTTGGTTTGTTGGTCGGTTCTTTTGCTATAACTGCATCAGGGGCAAAAAAAATAACAATAGGTTCCCTTATGTCACTCACAGGTGGACTGGCTAAATACGGTCCTCCAATCAGCAACGGTGCTAAACTTGCGGTTAGAGACATAAACAAAGCTGGGGGCGTACTGGGGAAGGAACTGGAAATAATTGTAAGAGACACTCAGAGTGAAAGAGGACCGGCCCGGGATGCGGCCTCGAAATTGGTAAACCTGGATCAAGTTTCCGTCATCATTGGTGCCCTGTCCAGTGGATCAACTATCGCAGTAAATACAGTAACTTCTTCCAAAGACGTAGTGTTGATCTCGCCCTCTTCTACTTCAGCTGCAATAAAAGATCTGCAGGACGATGACTATACTTATAGAACCTGCCTTGGAGACAGTTACCAGGGAGTTGTCCAGGGCCGGCTGGCAAAAAACCTGGGCTATAAACGTGTAGCAGTAATATTCGTTAACAACGCGTATGGAAAAGGTCTTATGGAGATCTTCCAGAAGAACTTCGAAGAACTGGGCGGAGAAGTAGTAGCCAGAGTACCGTACAAAGTAGGTTTACCATCCTACGGAGGAGAAGCATCAAAAGCCGTCAACGCAAACCCGGACGTAATTAGCATTATCGGTTACCCTACAGGAGGAAATAAGTTATTACAAAAGACAATCGAGCTGGGATACGAAGGCGAATATATATTCTCAGACGGAATGAAGGGAGAAGGTGTAGCTCCTGGCCCCACATGCGCTCTAGACGCGAAACCAGCTGAACAATACATAAGCGGGTCGTTTGGCACCGCTCCCAGTTTCGGGGCAGCAGATGAATTTGAAGAGGACTTTAAAGCCGCTTATGGACCATCCGCCGTACCTTTCAGAGCTCAAGCTTACGATGCCACGGTAGTAGCAGCATTAGCTATGCAGATGGCGGGAGAGACAACTGGTCCAGCGATTAAAGCAAATCTCCGGAAGGTTGCCAACGCACCTGGAGAAAAAGTTGGTTACGGAGAGCTCGAAAAAGCCTTAAAGTTAGCAAAAGAAGGCAAAGATATCAACTGGCAAGGTGTTTCCAGCGCTGTAGAGTTCGACGAAAACGGGGATATGGCTTCCGGAACTATAGTGTTGTGGGCCGTACAAAAATGTCAGAGCAAAAACCTGTGGTATATAGATATTAAGTAGAACGTCTACCAAACAATCTTAAAGGTATGCAACCCTCTTTTACCTACTTAACAACGGTAAAAGAGGGTTTTCTCTTGTTCGCTCTAAGAAATAGGCATGCAAACGTAGATGAAGTCTCCAGTTTCCTCTGCTGGCTCAAGCAACCCCGCGGTTTCCGAGTCCTGGAGCCATAAAACCACTAGATCGCTATTCATTCTCCTCAAGGCATCAATCAGGAACTCAGCTTTAAAGGAAATAGTTACGTCCCCCTTACTCGGTTCCTCTAAATCCACTAATTCCTCCAGTTCTCCTTTCTCGGGAGAGGATGAATAGATTGTTAAGCCGTCCGACCCCTCTTCAGAGATCAATTTCACAGCACCAGATTCCTCCGATGCAGTAATCTCAGCCCTGGTCAAAGTATCCAATATCATGTCTCGATGCAGCTTCAGCGGCAGTTCGTTGTCCTGAGGAATCACCGCTTCAAATTCAGGAAACTCTTCCATAATCAGTTTATCGGAGAATACCACGTCCCCGGCGACGAAGAACACTTCAGATTTGGACGCATATATCTTCAGGGTCTCTGCATCAACCTGAGAAAGGATTCTATCAAGCTCACTTAAAGCAGTAGATTCTATCAACAAAGTTCTCTCTTCTTCAGGTCCGGATAAAGAGAAGGTTTTTATGGCCATTCTATAGCCATTGGTTGATACCATCTTCATCTGGTCACTACCGATAATTGTATTTACTCCGGTGAGCGACAAGCGGGTGGTCTCTTTGGTTTTCAGGGCGGCAAAAGTAGTCTGTTTTACGGCGGATTTGAAAGCATTAACGTCCACTTCTACTATAGGCTCATCAGGGAGCCGGGCGATGTCTGGAAAATCTTCGGTTGACATTTGAAACAAATCGAAGTTAATTGGACCAGAGGATAACTCTACTTTTTGATCCTCCTCAGGATCTGAAGCGAGCTTGACCTCACTGCTTTCAGGTATCCTCTGAGTTATTTTTGACAGAACATCCCCTTTCAATATCACCGTGGAAGGTTCGGCCAGATTGGATATAGGTATACTACATCTAGATGACATCTCTAAATCCGTGGAGGTAAGCTTTAATTCTCCTTCGTGGATCTCTAACCTCACTCCACTTAAAATGGGCATATCTCTTCCCGTACCCAGGCTACGCTTAACTATATCCATTCCATAGATCAAGTCTTTTGTTTTGCACGTAAAATCTACTTTAGCAGGACTGTCCGTATTCATATCCCGTTCCTGGTCGGTCACAGTCAAAACCCCCTATAGATTGCATGTGTATTTGTAAAAAGCATAAACAACGATAAATAATACTAACTAAAAAGGAATTAGTCACGCTCGTCTTTCAATTTTTTCTGGACTTCCCTGATCACTTGCTCATGAATATGTTCTTTTGGCAAAGAACCATCTATCACTATGTGATTCGGAATGTCAGTAATTTCTTTAAGGTAGCCATTTCTTACCCTTCGGTAGAAAGCCTTGCTCTCTTTCTCAATCCTATCCGGTTTTTTGTTAAGAATTCTCGAATCCATATCCTCCAAACCTATATCCAGAAGGATCGTTAAATCCGGCTCCACCCCATCCACCGCCACCTCATTTAAAGCTTTCACCTGGTCAATTGGTATCCCTCGTCCGTATCCCTGATAAGCCACCGACGACAGGGCAAACCGATCAGAGATGATTATTCTCCCCTTCTCGAGCTCGGCAATTAACTTTTCACGGACAAGCTGAGATCTTGAAACTTCGTACAAAAATAGCTCTGAAATCGGGAATATTTTGATCCCCTTATCTTCCAGTAACAATTCTCTAACCTTTCGACCTAGTGCGGTCTCCCCCGGCTCTTCAACCACACCCGGAGAACAGCCTTTTTGTTCCAAGTACTTGGCAAGTAAGTGGGCCTGGGTGGTTGTTCCTGAACCATCTAAACCCTCAAAAGCAAAAAAACGACCCGGGTAATTAGGTTTCAATGAGTTTATTTCCTCCCACTAAACCAAGCACAATTAAAACCGTGCCACTGACAATAGCAATATCAGCAATATTGAAAATGGGCATGCTACCAAATTGAAGAAAATCCAACACAACACCGTCAACTAATCTATCTATCAAGTTGCCACAGGAACCACCTAACAAGACTGCTAATCCTATTTGTATGAAAAAGTGGTTCACGCTCGAAAAGAAGAGCAGATAAACCATTAACACTACAGCGAGAAAAGTTACGAACAAGAAAAGGGAACTTCTTCTGGGAAAAATTCCGAACGCCCCGCCCGGATTTTCCACATACCTAAGTGAAAAGAAACCTGTTCTAAAAAAAATTAAATTTCCCTGTCGATACAGGTACCTGACCAATGTTTTAGTCAATACGTCTACCAATACAACCCCTGCAACGACACAAAAAGAACCCAGATTCCCCAATCTTACCTCCAGGCTAACAGCTGGCTAGTACGCGCATTTTCTTTGATCTCCAAACCGGATGAACCTACATGTAAAATCGGCGTAACAACCAGCTCAGACCTAAAAACAACGGGAAGATGGCTGGCACCAGCTCTTACTAACCTTGGTAATGGTAGTACAAACCCGATTTCATTGTCCAAGTGAAGGGACTCGTTGTAATGGATGATGTAGGTTCCTGCCTCTAAATCCCACCAACCATATTCATCGTCAGAAGACCGTTTGGTTGGCTTTACGAGACTAAGATCGGGCTGTCGTTCCTCGCTTCCCCCAAAATCTAGAGCTCCTACGGTTTCTACCCTGGATATCTTTCTTACAGTTAAATCCAAACCGAAGTCCGACTTTTGAGTTTCAGCGTGGATTAGATCCTCACAATGACCAACTAACTCCTCTCCAGATAAAAACATAACCAATCACCTCGTTAAATCGTCAATTGGATGGAGGTCAACCCACAGAAATCGAAACGATAAAAGAAAATTACCCACCCTTGACCTTGAGCGAGAAACTAAATCCCTTCGTAAACATTCTTAACTGGTTCACGACAGACCTTATTCGGACTCAATAGAGGACTTTACGATGTTAACTCCTGACGACAACGCTTCTTCCAGAAAATTCTTATTTGGACCGCCGCCCTGGGCAAAGCCAGATGATCCACCACCGCCGCCACCAAGAACCTCTGCCGCCTCCCGGACTATTTTACCTGCGTCAAACTTCTCCGTCAGTGTGTCAGATACTTTACAAACCACTGATGCACTATCCTCCTCCAATGCACCGAGCAAAATTACTCCAGTGACTTCCGACTCAACCAGATCAGCCAGCTGCTGGAGATCAGTACTGTCCACGTTCGGTAGAGCGGAAACTATCTCGATACCGTCCTTTCTATCCACGCGCTTCAATACTTGCTCCTTGACGGCATTCAACAGCTTGTGATTCTTCTTATCCAGCTTGTCTTCTAGGTTACTTTGTCTGGTTAAAATAGACTCAATGCGCTTAACCAGATTTGTTCTGCCCGTTCCCACCAGCCTAGCTATCTCGTCCTCTCTTTTTCTCTTCTCCCTGTACTCAGACAGAAAACCTTCACCGGTGACTGCCCTAACCCGCCTGATACCCGAAGCTATTGTTTCCACAGATGTAATTGCAAAACCTCCAATATCACCAGTCCGGTTCACATGAGTACCCCCGCAGAGTTCTTTACTAAAATTATCTACGGAGATGATCCTAAGCTTTTCTTTACCTCTATATTCTTCGTCAAAATGAGCTGAAGCACCTAGATTCTTTGCCTGCTCAACAGTTTCCACCCAGTCCTCAGTAACTCTTCTGTTTTCGAGTATCACCGAATTCACGAGGTCCTCTATTTCGCTTAACTCCCCGCGGGTGGGTATTTGAAAATGGTTGAAATCAAACCTAAGCTCGGCGGGTGAAACTTTCGAACCGGACTGAACCACGTGAGGTCCTAAAGTCTTCTTCAACGCCTCGTGTAGTAGATGCGTAGACGTATGATTCCGCTCCGTTGCCCTTCGTATAGGCGTATCTACCTTTGCAACTAACTGATCACCTACGCAAAGTTCTCCTTCCTTCACTGTTACTTTGTGGTAGTACACACCTTTGTGTTTAAAAACGTCGACCACCGATACGACTGAGTTCTCCGATTTTAGCGAACCGGTATCGCCAACTTGCCCGCCGGCCTCGGCATAAAACGGAGTGCGATCCAGAACGACAAAGCCTTGCTGTTTAGCCTTTAAGCTATCTACCATTCCATCACTATCGGTTAACGCAAGGACTTGCGCTTCTACTTCATCCTGATGGTAGCCAACGAAATCAGTCTTTTCAGTATCCACGACAGTTTGCAGCATGTCTTCTTGTTCTTGCTCGGACCTAGATCTAGCCCTCTGTTGTTCCATTTGCTCACGAAAGCCCTCATGATCGACCTCCAGTCCTTCTTTATTCGCGAGTTTTTCCAGAAAAGACAAAGGCAAGCCATGGGTATCGTAAAGTTTAAACGCGTCTACGCCAGAAATGCGACTCTCTGATTCCTCGGATAGGTCAGAGGCCAACCGGTAAAATAGCTCCTCTCCTTCTGTCAATGTCTCCCTGTAGGATTGCTCCTCGTTCCCCACGACATTCTCGATAAAATCTTTTCTCTCAACCAGCTCGGGATAAGTTTTACCCATAGTATCAAAAACTGGAGCTAAGTTGGAAGTTAAAAAGGTTTCTTTCATGCCCAACCTATCACCAGCTTGAACACATCTCCTGATCAATCTACGCAGAACGTATCCCTGTCCCTCGTTAGACGGAATGACACCCTCGGCAATGAGGAAAGCCGCCCCACGAAGATGGTCGGCAATTCGCCGGACCAATTTCTCCTGCTTCTCCGAATAGCTGTTTAATTTAATCGTGCCTTTCAGCTCGGACATTAAGGGGCGAAAGATATCTATCTCAAAATCCGAATCCACACCCTGGAGTACCGCAGATACCCGCTCAAGACCCATTCCGGTATCAATATTTTGACTCGGCAACTCGCTTACGTTGCCATCTCTGTCCATTTCGTACCCAGTAAACACAAGATTCCACAACTCGTTAAAGCGGTTGCAGTCACAGGCGACTCCCTTGCAGTCGGGACCACATTTATACTCCTCACCTGCATCGTAAAAGATCTCCGAATCCGGACCACAGGGACCTGAATCGCCTACTGGCCCCCACCAGTTTTCTTCGTCTCCCAACCTGGCAATTTTGCTTTCGGGCACGCCGATCTCGTCTTTCCAGATGTCGTAAGCCCCCTGATCGGTTTCGTAAACCGATATCCAGAGTCTTTCCTCCTCAAACCCTAAAACCTCCGTAACGAATTCCCAGGCCAGGTTTATAGCACCTAGCTTAAAGTAATCACCAAACGCAAAGTTCCCGAGCATTTCGAAAAAAGTATGATGATACCACGTCTCTCCCACACGCTCTATATCATTCGTTCGAAAGCACTTTTGGCAGGTTACTACTCTGGAAACTTCCGGTTTCCTCACCCCCCAAAAGATATCCTTAAACTGAACCATGCCGGCCGAGGTAAATAACATAGAGGGATCATCGGGAATCAGCCCCGTTCCCTCTCTAATCTGATGACCTTTTTCTTCAAAAAAGCTTAGGTAAGCTTCTCTGAGCTTGTCAGTACTCCAGTCCATTGACTAACCCTTGTCTATGGCCAACTGATGGATAACTGGCCCAGTTAAAAGTTTGGGATAGAAATCTGTCGACTTTTGAGGCATCTTTTCGCCTTTATCCGCTATTTCTTTCACTTGATCAATTCTGGTGGGATTAGTAATAAACGCACCCTGGTACTTTCCTTCCTTAAGCATATTTAACGCTACTTCTCGACCACGGACGTACTCAATGTTACGCTTTTCCTCGAGTGCTTCTTCGTCAATACCCAGGTATCCCTCAAGAATCAACTTATGGAGTATTACGACATCCAAGCGACGCCATTCCTCTGATCGTTCAGGTAACAATTCATCCATCACGGATTCATCCTGAAGCGTAAGGCTCCAGTAAGCCTTGTCCCCTTTCGCCCGGTAACCAAAAGTGTGTTTCTCGCCCATGTCTCTGTCCATTTTGCTCAACAGTTTTTCCTCTTCGTCAAACCTAGAAATCGAGAAGTGATCACGCGCTTTGTCCAGCACACCGTGGGGTTTAAATTGGTCAAGCCCGTAAACCAATCTGTGAGTTGCTAGAATACTGAGACCAGGGTCATCAACGTTAACAAAGGTCATCATACGGTGATCGAAACCTTCATTGTTAACGGACTCCCAATCTTTTTGCCGACATTCGTTACGATAATTTAATGCAGTTTCATACCGGTGATGACCGTCGGCAATGTACAAACTTTTGTCTTTCATCCTCTCTTGAATGGAAGAAATAATTGATTCATCAGTTATCTTCCATACTTTGTGGGCGTTGTGATCTTGATCCTTTACTTCAACCAGGGGCTCACCTTCGGTATTACTATCAAGTACCTCGGTTATCCCGTTTTCCGGGTCGGAGTAAAGCATAAATATCTGACCAAAGTTCGCTTCCGTTGCCTTCAACAACCTAAGTCTATCTGCCTTTGGTCCAGACATGGTCTCCTCATGAGCCTTCACTCCCTCCCCTGCCTCAATCTTCCCCAAACCGACGAATCCTTTTCGCACTTTCTTTTCCCCCTCCACTTTGTATTCCTGATAATATGAATAAAACGAGGGCTCCTTATCCCTCTGAAGCACCCCTTCGTCAATCCAATCCTGCAAATATTTCGCCGCAACTTCGTACTTGTCGTCGTAATTCGTCGTAGCTTCACTTAATATAATTCTTACGATATTGTAAGGACTACTATTGATAAGCTCTTCCCTCTGTTCATCGTCAATCTTATCATAAGGAGGGCTCACTACCCGATTTAGATCCCCTGCTTTTTCACGGTTATACCTATACCCTCTAAACGGGTACACATCAGCCATATCTTTTACACCTCACCAAAGAAATCAACGATTTCATCAACAGTCTGCTTACCTACTCGACTTTGAGCCTCGAAAGTAGAAGCACCCAAATGTGGAGTCAAAGAAATGTTGTCCATACTTAACAGCGTCTCGTTACGAAGTGGTTCCTCCGTGTACACATCCAGTCCAGCTCCAGCTATCCAGCCATTGGCGAGAGCGTCGGTTAAAGCGTCTTCGTCCACCACTCCACCCCGGGCGCAATTAATTACGCAGCATGAATCCTTCATTTGGCGGAGTTCTTCCCTACCTATAGTCGCACCTTCTGATTTAACGAAAGGAATGTGAAGAGTGAGGTAATCCGAAACTTCAAGTAACTTGTCCATTTTCACCATTTCAACCTCGGGGATCGGCGCTTCGTCAACGTATTTATCGAACGCGACTATATCCATACCCAGGGCATCACACTTTTTAGCAACCAGCTGGCCAATTCTACCTATACCGATAAGACCTAAAGTCTTTCCAAGAAGTTCCGTCCCTTTTAATTCCCCCTTAATCCAGTTCTGCTCTTTGAGGGATTGGGTGCCCCGGGGGATGTTCCGGGCCAGCGAGAGCATATGACCCAGCGCCAGTTCGGCCACCGCATTTGAGCTTGCCTCTGGGGTATTTCTAACCTCAATTCCAAGCTCGTCAGCATGCTCTAGATCTATGTTATCCAATCCGACACCTGCCCGAACGATAACCTTCAGGTTACTTGCAGCATCGAGAATAGGTGCGCGCAGCTTTGTACCGGACCTAACGATAATCCCTTCGTACTGTGGAATTTCCTTTGTCAATTCATCGGGGGATAACTCAGTCTTAATAGCCAAGTCAAACCCAGCTTCCTCCAAACTTTTCACACTTTCTTCGGCAATTGGATCTGATATCAATATTTTTGCCATGCTTATTCCCTCCTGTTACTTTAGTCCAAGAATCTCGTTAATGGTGGCAAGTAAGCCACGTATATCCGGCTCAGTAAGATCCGCCATATGGGAGATCCTAAAAGTTTCTTCTTTCATATTGCCATAACCATTTGCAATTCGCAGATTGTGTTTTTCTACGAGCTCAGCGTTTAAATCAGCTACCGAAATCCCCCGAGTATTTTCCACACAAGTCAACGTCTTGGACCAGTACCCTTCTTCCGGAAATACGTCAAAGTATTCTTTTGCCCAATCTTGCACAATGCTAGCCAGTCTTGCATGACGGGCAAACCTGTTTTCCAAGCCCTCCTCATCGAAAATGGAGGCCAGCTGTTTGCGCAATCCAAAGATCTGCGGTATTGCCGGTGTTGTCCTTGTTTGACTCCGCTTATGGTACTTGTAAAGCAGCGGTATATTAAAGTAGTAACTGCGAGGTTCCACCTCCTCAGCTCTGTCCAGCAACCTATCACTTATGGAAGCTACAGCTAGGCCCGAGGGGAGACCAAATGCCTTCTGTACACCTGCAAGACACATATCTATACCCCAATCATCGACTTTTATCTTCGCACCAGCCATTCCTGATACAGCATCCACCAAAAAGAGAACATCATCATAGTTGTGGATTACTTCTGAAATCTTCTCAAGCGAGTTCATCATACCAACCGAAGTCTCGTTAAAAACCATGGTGACGGCGTCGTAGTCTCCAGTAGAAAGTTTATCATCTACCATTTCGGGAGTAACCGCTCTACCCCAATCCTGCTGCAGAAGGTCAGCTGGAACTCCATTGTTTACCGTAATTTTGTGCCACCGCTCAGCAAAAGCACCGTTTGCCAAGCTAAGACATTTTTTGTTGACACCGTTGGTCACTGCTGACTCCATAGCACCGGTGGATGAAGAGGTGTATAAGAATACGGGATTATCAGTATAAAGTAGCTTTTTGAGTCCCTTTTGAATATCGTCATATATTTCGCTAAATTCTTCTGTGCGATGGTGAACTTGTGGATTAGCCATTGCTTGAAGAAGTTCAGTTCTCACTTCAGTAGGACCTGGTGTAAATAACTTATCGTGCATTGTACAAGCACCTCCATTTTTTTACATGAAAGGATATTAAACCAAATTATGGTTTGCAAAATAAAACACAAGTGTTGGTAATCCATTATAGAAGAAACTAAAACGATTCGCTAACGTTTTACTGAAAAAAGCTTCAATCTGGCTCCGCCAGCTTCATCTTACATTATTGCAAATATTTGTTATAATAGTTAGGTTGTTACAAAAGCGTAAGACGGGAGGGAGGAAAGGTGAAAGAGAGGACAATACCGAAAGAAACCATTGACAGGTTACCACTATATCTTCGTTGCCTTGAAAAAATTATTGATCAAGGGGAGATCAATATATCCTCGGAAAAGTTCTCCGAAAAATTAAACCTAAACTCTGCGCAGGTTCGAAAGGACCTTTCCTATTTCGGCGATTTTGGAACACGCGGGGTCGGATATGCAACTGAAGCTCTCGCAAGCCAGATTAGATCCATACTAAACCTCAATAAAAAATGGAACATGGCACTGGTAGGCGTAGGGAACATCGGCTCCGCCCTCCTTACCTACGGGGGATTTACCCAGGGAGACTTTGAGGTTAGCATGGCATTTGACACTAATACCGAATTAATCGGGAAGAAAATAAACGACGTGGAAATAGAAGATGTGGAAAAATTGGAAGAGAGAGTAAAAGAAAACAACATCAAGCTGGGCGTGATAACGGTACCTGCTTCTGCCGCTCAAGAGGTAGCGAACACATTGGTAGAAGCTGGTGTTGAAGGAATCTTAAATTTCGCCCCAGTTCTACTCAACCTGCCAAAAGATATCAAGCTTGCTCAGGTTGATATAACAAAAGAGTTAGAGCAACTCGTTTACTACCTAGAAACGTAGCAAGGAAAAACCCGCTCCCTTCGAGCTTTTTCCACAGGTTGAGCTTGTTTTACATTTCAACTACATGCTCACGCCAAGACTTTAAACCCTGGACTACAAGATCCTCCTCGTAATAGTCGATTGCATCAATATGTTCGTAAAATAGCTTCCCCCTACCCCCCGTAGCTATGACGGGCAGATCCGAAGTAAAACTCTCCTGAAAACGAGCAATCATACCTTCAATCATACTAATAAAACCCAGCACAAACCCCGAGTTAAGGTTGTCAGCTGAAGTCTTACCGACAACACTATCTGGGACTTCCAATTCCACTTCCGGCAGGAGAGCTGCCCTCTCTACTAAAGCTTGAAGCGATGTTTCCATCTCTGGAGAAATTGCGCCACCCAAGAAGCTGCCTTCCTCCGAATACAACTCAAAGCTAGTAGCTGTACCAAAATCAATGATTAAGCCCGGACCGCCGTATTTTTCCATTGCTGCGATAATGGTAGCTATCCTGTCCGGCCCGACCGCACTCGGCTCGTCCACTTCAAGTTTAACGACACCGTTTTCAGTCGGATGCAGGAACTTAGTTGGTACTTCCAAGTACTTCATCAAACCCGCGGCAATTGTTTTATTTAGATAGGGCACAACGGACGAGACAACGGCATCTTCCACATCAAGCTTATCTATTTCTATTGTCTCAAGCAAGGAAAGTATCTTTAGTCCGAACTCATCCTCCGTTATACCCTGAATTGTAGAAACTCGCCAGTCCCTGAAAAGTTTGCCGCCCCGAAAACAACCGATGGTAATATTTGTATTTCCAACGTCCAATGCAAGAAACATAAAGTTCTCCCTCCTAAAGATCACGGAAACCTGGTATTTATCAACGCAGAGTTCTATCCATAACCGACCTTCTGTTACTAAGGTTTTTTATCTACAAAGACTTGTCAAACACAATGAGATCGGCTCGCTTGCCTGTATGATTCTAGGCATTTTTAAATGCCTTCTGGATCTGTTTATAGGTCTCCTCGTTTCCGAGTACTTCTACCGCAGTGAGGGCCAAGGCCTTAGCGGCAGTAATCATAGCAGCATAACCTCGGTCAGAGTCCGCTGCTTCAGCAAATTCGGTGGAATGGGCCGGCACACCTTCTTCCACTATCTTTATGTACGGATGAATACCAGGGACTGCTTGAGTTACATCTCCCATATCCGTCGAACCCATTCCACCAGATGGCTCATCGAGACCGACGCCCAGAAATTGTAGGTTATTCTGAAAAAGACGTACGAGAACCGGATTTGGCTTCATAGGTTTATAAGGGTGGCCGTCAGAGGAAAATTCAACTTGGGCACCAGCCGCCAATGCTCCGGCCTTTGCACATTGTTTTACTTTATCCATTAACTCCTGAAGATATTCGTTTTCAGGAGACCTCACATAAAATGAAGCGGCGGCATGTTCCGGTACTATGTTGGGTTTCTCTCCACCATCGGTAATGATTCCGTGGACTCTGGCACTCTCCTGCATGTGCTCTCTTAGAGCATTAATGTTATTAAAAGTCGCGAGCGCAGCATCCAGCGCGTTTATTCCTTTTTCCGGCTTAGAAGAAGCATGTGAAGCTTTTCCGTAAAAGTCCATTTTCAGCTCCTGGATACCAAGGCTACCCCGGCCTGCCAGAGTTTTATCGGAGGGATGGACCATCATCGCAACATCAACTTCATCAAAGACACCTTGATTAACTAACTCCACTTTCCCCCCTCCCCCTTCCTCGGCAGGAGTTCCGATAACCAACAAATTGCCAGTAAGCTGATCCAGAACTTCACATAAAGCTAGACCGGCCCCAAGTCCTATAGTCGCAATTAAATTATGGCCGCAAGCATGGCCTAGGCCAGGCAAAGCGTCGTATTCACAGAGATAGGCAAGAGTGGGTCCGGAGTCGTCATTACGTGGACATCGACCCACGAAGGCGGTCTCCAGCCCCCCTGCGCCCCTTTCCACCTCGAAGCCATTTTCTTCGAGCTCCTGGGTAAGCCACCCCATGGCTTTATACTCTTCAAACTTTAGCTCTGGATTTTCGAAAATCCGATGCCCTATTTTCTTTAACCGTTCTTCCAACCTGTCAACGTTCTTCGTTACATCTTGTTTTAACGAATCTAGATCTTGTGTCATAGTCCCCCCTTTATCTGTAAAATAGTCATCAACTATTTTAGCTAAAAAGTTCTCCCAAACAACTAAGGGACAACTTAGGGGGCGGGCTGCTTGGTTTCGAGAGTGCCGGACATCAGACTAACTTGAAATTTCCGAGGGCTTGGAATAAAAAAAGCCGGGTTGTTTGGGACCTACAACCCAGCTATGGAAATTCCTTCAAGGAAAAGTTAATCTCCGCCAGTATTTTCCTTGCTCTTCTCTTTAGCTTCGTTATCAAGTTCCTTCAACGATTCGAGATCTCCTTCGGTTAATAATTTCAAGTACTCAGAATCCGGCGAGAGGAGAATTGTGGTTTTGCCTTTTGATAGAGACTTCTTATATGAAGTTAATTTACGCCAGAATTTGTAAAACTCCTCGTCTCTGCTGTATGCCTTTGCATAAATATCCAGAGATCTAGCATCTCCTTCACCTCGTATCGACTCTGCCTTGTTCTTAGCCTCAGCAATTATTACGCTACTCTTCCTATCGGCCTGAGATCGTATTTCTTTCGCTGCTGTTTCTTCTTCCGCCCTCAACTTGTCCGCCTGACGCTGTCGTTCAGATATCATTCTGTCGTAAACAGCTTGTTCGTTTGCCTCGGGGAGATCTGCTCGTTTGATCTTGACGTCAATAAGGTTAATTCCGTATTCGTCCAGTTTCTTCGAGCTGGTCTTGGTGATTTGATCGAGCATAGCAATTCTCTCACCGGAGCAATAGAGTTAAATTCATAGCTGGCAAGGACGTTTCTAAGGTTCGAGTATACTATATCGTCAATCCGAGTCTGGGCGATATCCATCCTGCCGTTCATGGACTGCTTAAACCCCTTTGGGTCCTCGATTCGCCAGACTGCGTAATTGTTGACCAAAAGCCTGCGCTTGTCTGCAGTAATCAGCTTGCGCGGTTCTATATCGTAGGAAAGTAAGCGGTCTTCTAATAGCTGGACGGACTGAATAAAAGGTATTTTGAAGTTCAACCCGGCTTC
>CAZTJJ010000032.1:0-15152 GCA_964614065.1 uncultured Thermotogae bacterium | reverse complement strand
GACCTTGATTTGTGCTTAATGATAATAGCTAAATGTGGGGGGTTTTTCAAGGTAAATCCGTCGATCCGTCCTCCATCCCGCGTCGTCCGTCGAGCTGGGAGCGTCACAAGTCACTTTTACTCAATTCTTTAAACTAGGACCGGGTCGAAAGATACCCCTCACGACCTTCCTGGTGGTAGGAAGGCTAAGTATAGGATATGGTGAAAGAATTAAGTTTACCGAGGACAGTGGTGGGCCCACTAGGATTTGAACCTAGGACCGCCCGGTTATGAGCCGGATGCTCTACCACTGAGCTATGGACCCAAATCATAAAAACTCTAACGACATACAATTCTCGTGTCAAGACCCATTACATCAAGAAGTTGACAGTGAGAGGTTTGTTTGGTAAATTTAGGTGCTGTTAGATTCAGTTAAATAGAAGAGGTGACGCTGACACATTGAACAACATGAACGGCTACGAGATAATGTACGTCCTGGACCCAAAGTACGATGAAGAGGGTCTAGAAGAGAAAAAGGAAAGGTTGAAAACAGTAATTGAAAACCAGGGTGGAGACGTCCAAGCTGTAGACGAGTGGGGGAAGAAAAAGCTGGCTTACGCAATCAACGGGTTCAACGAAGCAGTTTACCTCCGGTTCGAATTTACATGTGCTCCTCAGGACGTAGATCAAATATCAGAACGATCGGACGTTGAAGAAGGGGTATTACGGTATCAAGTGTTCAATAACGAAGAAGTCCTGGAGAAAACAAAAACAACCTAATTGTTATTACCGATAAAAGCTAAATAGAGAATAAACAACTAACCTCAAAACTATTTATTATCAACCTACCCAATAGGAGTGGTTAAATAGCTATGGCCAGAAGGAGATCAAATAGATGTATGGCATGCGACGGGAAAATAAATTTAAATTACAAACAATACAATAAGCTTAGAAAGTTTACCAATCGTTCGGGGAAAATACTGCCAAGAAGAGCGACCAAGTTATGTGAAAAACATCAACGCGAAGCTGCGGAAGCAATTAAGAGTGCAAGATATCTGGGCTTACTACCTTATGGTGACGAACACGGCAGTGCGTGGAAATAGGATCCAGGTAAGTTGCTGGAAAGCCATCAATTGCAGGTAGTTTTTCGATTTCTTCAAAGACAGTTACCTAAAGACTTTGGCAAGAAAGGTAAACCAAACTCACATTATATGGGCCCAGTAAATGAACATTATCACTCACTATTACTAAGGCCATTTGGTGATAAGATTGCAGGATTCGAAAAGCCAACTTAGATCGCTGTACTTGCGATGGAGGCCGTCCAAGTTTAGCGAAGTAATTGGCCAGGAAAGCAACGTCAAAATTCTTCAAAGCTCAGTTTTGCAATCTGAAACCTCTCATGCTTATTTATTTGCTGGTCCTCGTGGGACAGGCAAAACTTCCGTAGCAAGAATTTTAGCCAAGGCCGTTAACTGCGAAAATCCTCAACAGGGAGAACCTTGCAACAACTGTGACAGCTGCAAAAAGATCGAAAAAGGAACCGCCCTTGATCTAGTTGAAATAGACGGAGCGTCAAACAGGGGCATCGATAAAATACGCGAGTTAAGGGAAGAAGTAAATTATTCTCCAGCAGAACTAAAGCGGAAAGTATATATAATCGACGAAGTCCACATGTTGACAACCCCAGCCTTTAACGCCCTGCTAAAAACTCTTGAAGAGCCACCAAAAAGCGTCACCTTCATTTTCGCCACCACCGAGCCGGAAAAAATTCCAACTACAATAATCTCGAGATGCCAGGTGTTTGAATTCAAGTTGATACCGCAATCTTCGATCCTTGAGAGGTTGAAAAAAGTCTCAAATTCGGAAGATATCAATATCTCAGAGGGCGCTCTAGAGGTCATAGCAAAGCGAGCCAGGGGTTCAATGCGAGATGGCCTGGTTCTGCTAGAACAGGTTATCCCCTACGGATCAGACGGAAAAATTGATAAACAGTCCCTGGTTGATCTATTTGGCTTGACCAGCGATTCAACCACGGAAAAATTTGTAAATAGCTTACAAAACGCCGACTCCAAACAACTTTTAAACGTTATAGATCACCTTGCAAACCGGGGAAGAGATCTAGAACTTTTTCTGGACAGTGTTCTGGAACAATTAAGAGAGACGTTCAGTCACGAGGAAAACGTCACAAATTTAGATAGGTCAATTAAAATCTCGAGAAAATTACTGAACCTCTCGGACGAACTCAGACAGTCTTCAAACAAGCGGATTACCTTAGAAATAGGATCTCTGGAATTGATTTCGGAACTTCGCACAGAAAAAGACGACGAACCTACGGTCCCAGGTCCCGCCAAAGACTCCAAAGATAATGAAGGGGACAACGGTAAATTTTCGGGCGATCCGATTGTCGATAAACCACAGGCCACCCCGGAAACAGCCGTACCTGAAAAGTCAAGCTCCGATGACCATCCAGATTCCTTGGGTACAAAGAAAGAAGAAAAGTCAACCTTGGAAAAGAATAAAGGGATAAAAGGCTCTTCTGAATGGAATAACATGATCAAAAGAATAGAGAAAGACAGAATTTCAATAGCTGCATTCCTCGAGCAAACCACTCCTATTATTCGGAATCAAGATCTTCTATTAGAATTTGGCCGAGAGTTTTCCTTTCACAAAGAAAGCCTGGAAGAACGGAACAATTTAACTTACCTGCAGGATATAGCAAAGCAATTTTTTGAAGATGTAGATAAAGTGAGGATAATATATAAAAAGGAAAGTACAGAAAATACAAAGGAAAAAGATTTGCTGGAAAAGAAAGCCGAGTTAGTGACAAAGCATTTCGGTGGAACAATTATCGAAGAGGGTCGCTATACCTAGTCGTTATAACTAACGGAGGTAATAAAATGAAAGGATTTGGAAATATCAATGATATCATGAAAAAAGCGCAAAAGATGCAGGAAGAATTAGAAGAGAAGAGAAAAGAGTTAGCAAAAAAGAAGGTTGAAGCGACATCCGGCGGAGGAATGGTTAAAGTAATCGCCAACGGAAACGAGGATATAGTAGATATCAAAATTGAAAAAGAAGTTGTAGACCCGGAAGACACTGAAATGCTCGAGGACTTAATTCTCGCAGCTGTTAACAACGCCAAGGATAAGGCAAAAGAGCTAACCAAAGAAGAAATGGGGGATATCACCGGAGGATTAGACTTACCAAACATTCCAGGACTATGATAGCACCACTGGAAGACGCAATAAGAGAATTAAAACGATTGCCCGGAATCGGTCAAAAGTCAGCAGAAAGATTAATTTTCCACCTCCTCACAAGGGAAGATGAAGAAGTAGAACGTCTGTCGTCGGCATTAGCTGATTTATCAAAGAAAGTTCGGCGCTGTGAAGTATGCGGCAACTTCTCGACTGCGGACAAATGCAACGTTTGTTCAAATCCCCAAAGAGATCGCTCGAAAATCTGCGTAGTCAGTCGGCCGTGGGATATTACCAAAATTGAATCTACTCATAAATACGACGGTCTTTACCACGTCCTCGGCGGATTGATCAACCCAATTGAAGATATGTCTCCCAGTGATCTATCCATCGACAAACTACTGAAACGAGTGAAAAACGAAGAAGTCACAGAGATTATTCTTGCCCTGGAACCAAAGACAGAAGGCGAATCGACTTCCATGTTTCTGGTGAAGAAGTTACGTCCGCTCAACGTGGACATCTCACAAATCGCTCAGGGCGTACCTGTAGGCAGGGACTTAGAATTTACCGATAAAGCGACACTCGGTAAAGCATTTGAAGGAAGACGCAGTATCAACTCCTAAACTGTATTCCGCTGCAAGGTATTCAAAAATGTCAAATGACAAGGTCGTTGACGTTTTAAACGAGATTGCTGATCTACTGGATATAAAAGATGTACAGTTCAAGCCCCGAGCCTACCGCAGAGCTGCTCGAGAGATAGAATCCCTTACCCAAGATTTGGAAGATATTCACAACGAGGGCAAACTCGAGGACATCCCTTCGGTAGGTAAAAATATCTCTGAAAAGATAACTGAGCTTCTGCAAACGGGGCAACTAGAATACCTAAACGATCTGAGGAAAGAAATACCGTTAGACCCAGATCTTCTCAAGGTAAGAAACCTGGGGCCAAAGAAAGCCAAAAAACTTTGGGAGACTCTGGAAGTCACGACCATTGATGATCTAAAAGAAGCGATCGACTCGAAAGAGATTCGCAAGCTCGAGGGCTTCGGCAAAAAATCCGAGGAAAACATTAAAAAGGGCCTAAAAATCGTCCAACAAACCATCAACAAAAACAAGATAAGCGACGTCCTGCCAATTGCCCGGGAAATCAAAAGCGAACTCAAATCCTCCGGCCTATTTGATGAACTGAAGCTAGCTGGCTCAATCCGGCGGCGAAAATACCTGGTCGGTGATATCGATATATTAGGGACAACGGAAAACAGAGAAAAAGCCATGAACTACTACAGCACTATTCATAAAGTCAAAGAAGTCTTAAGCAAGGGAGAAACCAAATCCTCGGTGAGGCTGAAGAACGGAATGCGGGTAGACTTACGAGTCGTAGATAGTGGGTCGTTTGGCGCAGCTACACAATATTTTACAGGTTCCCAGGAACACAACGTTCGACTGCGAGAGCTTGCCATATCTCAGGGATACAAACTCAGCGAATACGGTCTATTTACGGAAAGCAATGAGGAAAAGGTCGCCGGAAGAGAGGAAGAAAAAATCTACGAGAAGCTCGGCTTGTCCCGAATAACTCCGGAACTTAGAGAAGATCGAGGAGAAATCAATGCAGCAAAAACTGGTGACTTGCCGACCTTGGTTACAAGAGAGAATATCAAAGGTGATCTGCACTGCCACAGCGACCGAAGCGGTGACGGTAAAATAACACTCTCAGAGCTGGCAAAAGAAGCTCAAGCCCGCGATTACGAGTATCTAGCTGTAACCGACCACGCCGATGCACCAGGAATTATCAGCGGACTAACCGATAACAATATAGAAGAGCACCTGGAAGAAATCCGACAAATCAACGAACAATATGATAACCTGGAGTTGCTCGCGGGCGTAGAAGCAAATATACAACCAGACGGAACTTTCCGCCTATCGGATAAATCGCTGAGCAAGTTGGATCTGG
This sequence comes from uncultured Thermotogae bacterium, assembly GCA_964614065.1. GTDB lineage: Bacteria > Bipolaricaulota > Bipolaricaulia > M55B111 > M55B111 > M55B111. The sequence goes on along the minus strand of CAZTJJ010000032.1, from coordinate 10,029 downwards.
TGATAGCGGGTATACACTCTAATTTTGACATGCCCGAGGGGAAGATGACAACGAGACTTCTCAGAGCAATTAATAATAAAAACGTCAATATAATCGCCCATCCAACAGGTAGAAAGATAGGGGAACGTGGTAGCTTTAGTGTAGACTGGTCCGAGATTTTCACGAAAGCAAGTTCTAGCAACACAGTTCTTGAAATTAATGCATCGCCACCCCGTTTCGATCTTGACGATAAACTCGCAAAACAAGCTCTAGACCAGGGCGTTAAGCTCTCCATTGGAACCGACGCCCACCAAATCCATCACCTCGATTACATGGAATTCGGTTTGTACCTGGCGCGGAGAGGTTGGTCTGAAAAAGCCGATATTCTAAATACTCTTTCATTGCCCGAACTCAAATCCTGGCTTAAAACTTGAAAGTCGACAGATAATCTGATCACACCTGAAGAAGCATCAACTACACAACATCACAACCATTAATCCTCAGATTACAAAATTGCCCCCACCATGACTTGAGAAATACCGCACGGAAGTTACCCTGGCTACCAGTAACCATAACACCACCTGTATTACTCTGTCAGCCTGTAAAACCACCGAAGCAAGAAAAGCCATTCAATCAAGGTAAACAAGCTTATTTATTGTTGCCATTGTCTAAATTGTCTGTTATCATAAGGGCAAATTGAGCCATCTTAGGAGGGACTACCTTTTTGCCGAGGTTTCGTCGGTGATTAAAAGCGTTATTTTTTTGAATAAAATATTTACCTGACATAGAAAAGGACTGGTTATGCCTGAACGAGCGACATCAGAATTTCGGATTTCTTATTCACCTCACATACATAAGGGCATCAAAACAGCAAAAATAATGAGGGGAGTGGCAATTGCACTTCTTCCAGCAATTGCCGCCAGTATTTACTATTTCCGTTTACAGGCGGTATATCTTCTTGTTACCTCTATTGGCGTGGGTCTCATTGCCGAGGCGGTAATGCAAAAAATTAGAGGTAGAGATATCGATCTAACCGATAATAGCGCCCTCGTAACTGGTATTCTTGTCGCACTTGTATTGCCACCAGGGCTACCACTTTACGCGGTAGCCCTTGGTAGTGCTTTTGCAATTATAATAGGTAAACAGCTATTCGGTGGACTTGGTAAAAACGTATTTAATCCTGCTTTGATAGGCCGAGCATTCCTGGTTGCAGCATATCCGGTTTTGATGACCAGCTGGGACAAACCCGTTAATGTGGATGCAATTACTTCAGCAACCCCCCTCGCGGCAGCTAGATTTGACGGGGTAATGACTCCGCTATCGCGGCTATTCATGGGCAGTATTGCCGGCTCACTCGGAGAAACCTCGGCACTTGCACTAATAATCGGGGGAATCTATTTACTGGCAAAGGGATACATCGACTGGAGAATCCCACTGGGCACAATTGGTTCCTTATTGGTACTTTCTTCAATACTTTGGGGAATTAACCCGGGACAATTTACACCGCCTATTTTTAATCTTCTTGCAGGTGGTTTCCTCATCGGAGCATTTTACATGGCTACCGACCCGGTTACGTCGCCGGTGACCAAAACCGGCAGGTGGATCTTTGGGATTGGCATAGGGGTTTTAACAATGGTAATTAGAAGCTGGGGAGGATATCCCGAGGGCGTAATGTTTGCAATTTTACTCATGAACGCGTTTACACCTCTAATCGATAGGTTTACTGTGCCCGAACCTTTCGGGGGTGGGGTTAGCAAATGAATCAGATACTAAAAATGGTCCTGGTTCTAACAATACTGGGGTTAATCAGTGGACTCGTGCTATCTTTGGTGTCAAATTACGCAACTCCATTAATACATAAAAACGAACAAGAGGCAATGGAAGAGGCAATATATTACGTATTGCCGGAAACTGCAAACTACGAAACTAAGACCGCGAACGGGAAAACACTTTACGTGGCCAAGGACGAAGGCGGTACTCCTATCGGTCTCGCTTTTACGGCAAGCGGCAGCGGTTACCAGGGAACGATCAAGCTGATGGTCGGAGTGACCAAAGATTTGGAAAAAGTTAAAGGCATAGAAATTCTTGAGTCCGAGGAGACCCCTGGATTAGGAGGAAAAATTCGTGGAGAAAATTTCAAAAGCCAATTCCGGGATTTGGTTGCCAGACAGGATTTAACTCTAGTAAAAGCAGCGCCAACTGAGCCCGGCGAAGTGCAGGCCATCACCGGAGCGACCATCTCTTCAAAAACAGTGATAAACACCATTAACAAAGAGATAAACACAATTAAAGAATTAGACGTAGTCAAAGATTTTCTGTCCCCAGGTGCTTAATTATGACTAAAGACTTCCTCAAAGGACTCTGGCAGGAAAATCCGGTATTCGTGCAGGTACTGGGCATGTGTCCAACTTTAGCTGTTACCACATCACTTATCAATGGGCTTTCCATGGGTTTAGCGACGACCTTTGTTTTAGTCGCTTCAGGGTTGGCAATATCTTCTTTGAGAAAGCTCATACCCGATCAAGTCAGGATCGCAAGCTTTATGATTATCATCTCCTCTTTTGTCACTGTGGTCAAGCTTCTGTTTGAGGCACACATTCCGAGCATAAGTGCGCAACTAGGACCTTACCTACCATTAATTGTTACCAACTGCATAATTTTGGGGCGCCAAGAAGCATTTGCCTCTAAAGAACCTGTAAGTCGGTCATTGATGGATGCACTGGGTATGGGTCTAGGATTTGCATTGGCTCTGGTAATTTTGGGTAGCGTTCGCGAGCTATTTTACCAGGGTACAATCGGCAACCTGGAAATACTCGGCAACTGGTACAAATCAATGGTGATTATGGTTCAACCGGCAGGGGCTTTTATCAGCTTGAGTCTACTGGTGGCTTTGTTCAAAAGAATATCGGGTAAGGAGTAAACCATGGAGCTATTCTTTATCTTCATCGCAATTGTCTTAACCCAGAACTTTGTTCTTCACTATTTTCTTGGAATATGCCCATTTCTTGGAGTCTCAGACGAAATGGAAGGCGCGTTTGGGATGGGAATTGCCACCACGTTTGTGATGACGTTAACTGCGATTATTACCTGGAATATCAACCACTTTATTCTGGAAGCGTTCAACGTCGAATTTTTGGAGTACGTATCTTTTATCCTGGTAATTGCTTCCTTAGTTCAGCTTGTAGAAATGTTTCTCAAGAAATACGTCCCTGAACTTTACCAGACACTGGGTATATACTTGCCGCTAATTACTACAAACTGTGCAGTACTTGGTCTCGCATTATTTATGGTTCTTAGAGATTACAATTTCGTCCAATCGGCTATTTTTGGTTTTGGAGCCGGAGTCGGCTTTACCCTTGCTTTAGTAATTATGGCAGGTATCCGGGGGGAACTCGAAGAGGAAGCCATCCCCAAACCGTTTCGAGGCACGGGCATTACCTTATTAACCGCTGGTCTGTTGGCATTGGCTTTCATGGGTTTCTCCGGGTTGGTACCGGTATAAAGGTGAGATAAATGTCAGGAACAGTAATCATTTCACTTATTACAATGGCCGGCTTGGGTCTATTGTTTGCGGGACTTCTGGGGCTTGCGCACACTAAACTAAAAGTAGAGGTAGATCCCAAAGTTGCAAAAGTGGAAGACGCGTTACTGGGTATAGACTGCGGTGCCTGCGGTTACCCAGGTTGTCACCAATGTGCAGTCAATATTGTGAGGGGTAACGCTCCTCCCGACGCCTGTGTGCCCGGCGGAGAAGAAGTCGCCGAGAAAGTAGCAGATATTATGGGGTTAGAAATCGGGAGCGAACCCGGCAAGAAGCTACTTGCCGTAGTTCATTGTGGAGCCACAGAGGAATACAAGCAGCGCACAGGAGCGTACGAAGGGATCAAAAGCTGCAGGACCGCTGAACTTACGGTTGGCGGTGACATCGAATGTGAGTATGGTTGCCTGGGATACGGCGACTGCGAAGAGGCTTGCCCTTTCGATGCAATGCACGTTTCCGAGAGTTTGGCCGAGGTTGACCCGGATAAATGTACCGGGTGTGGGGTATGCGTTGAAGCATGCCCTCGGGATATAATCACCGTGGAGGAAGTTAATCTTGCAGGTGATTTTGTATCCGTTGCCTGTAACTCTCGCGAGTCAGGAGCAACAATAAGGCAAAAATGCAAGGTCGGGTGCATCGGGTGCAAACTATGTGAAAAGTCCGCGCCGGAAGGTGTTTTCACAGTTGAAGACAACCTCGCTCGTATCGACTATTCGCTAATAGAAGACGAAATGGACTTGGACAAAGCAGTTGAAAAGTGTCCGGTCGATTGCATACTAAATTTGCCAAAGCCAAACACCAAAGAACAGTAATGGCCAATGATACCCACCTGAGAGAAGGTATAGTAGTTGGCAAGAAATGCGAAAACGAGGCTAGAGTTACCGTTCTCGATATTTCCTCCAGAGGAGATTGTAAAAACTGCCATCACCATCCAAAAAAGAAAAGCGGCGGAAACTCCCTTCAAATAACAGCTCGTGACCCTTTAGACGTTTCAGTTGGAGACAAAGTACAACTTGAACTGACACCGAGAAGTTTCGGAAAAATCTCGGCAGTGGTTTTTGGGGTCCCGGCTGGCTCTCTGCTAGTAGGTCTCGGCCTAGGCACCTTGTTCAGCAATATTTTCTTGGAAGGAAACTACGCCCACGCACTTCAAGGAGGATTGGCTGGCTTCCTTTTCTTAATCAGCCTGGCATTTCTCGTCACTTACGATCGTTACCTTGCCGGCCAAAACCGTGATACAGCCGTTATAAAGGAGGTTCTCAAAAGTCCATATCGTGAGAGCTTTTGAGAGTCAACAAATTCTAATCTTCTTCCTCTCTATCCTCTAAAGTTATTTCGTTTTTGGCTTGAACAATCCATTGTGTCAGCGGGATTTCGCTGGGACAGACATAGGTGCAAGAACCACACTCACAGCAAGCGGTAGCATTTAACTCCCTTGCTTTTTCTATATCTCCTGCTTCTATACTTTTATAGATAGAAGTCGGTAACAAATTGGCAGGACAAGCATCAATACATTTCCCACACCCAATACAAGCCCTCGGCTCTCTGTGAATGGCTACCGCTTCGTCAAGAACGAGCATTCCCGAAGTACTTTTTAACACAGGAACTTCCCAGCTGGACTGGGTGTTGCCCATCATAGGTCCTCCGTCGATCAACTTTACTTGTCCGTCTTTCGATTCTTTCAAGCCGCCAAGTTGATCCAAGATATCCTTCCACGTAGTTCCTATTCTTATTGAATAATTACCAGGGTTTTTAACAGTACCTGTCACTGTTACAACCCGTTCTGTAAGAGGACGACCATAACGCAATGCATCCCAGACTGCTTTAGCAGTTCCCACGTTCTGGACGACGACGCCTATATCCAAAGGCAATCCACCTACAGGGACTTGCCTTCCCGTAAGCGCGTGGATTAAAGTTTTCTCCCATCCCTGGGGATACTTTGTAGGTAACTGCACGACTTCGACCTGGCTATCGGTAGATTGATCGATTCTTTCTGCGGCCTCCGTTTTATTGTCCTCAATTCCGTAAATCACGGTGTCTACCCCCAACCCTCGAGCAATCAATTCCACTCCTTTGACTATTTTCTCTGGCTCCTCCATCATCAAGCGGTAATCAGCAGTCAAGTAAGGTTCACATTCGGCTCCGTTTATAATAAGGGTGTCGACATTTTTATCTTCAGGCGGACTGAGTTTAACGTGCGTTGGGAAAGCCGCCCCTCCCATACCAACTATGCCTGCCTGTTGAATTTTTTGGATAATTTCTTCTCCTGACAACCCATCAGATTTCGAAGCGGTAAATTCTACTGACTGATCTTCCCCGTCAAGGTCAATTTGTATTCCTTTCGCTGGGGTCCCAGATGGATGCGGAAAATCAGCTATTTTAGAAACTGTTCCCGAGGTAGGAGCGTGAACAGGACTGGACACAAACCCATTTGCTTCACCAATTTTTTGACCCCGCTTTACCTCATCACCCTTTTCTGCAATTGGCTCGGCCGGAGCCCCGATATGTTGACTCAATGGCACAATCACTTTCTCAGTAGGAACAATCGGTTGAATGGCTTTGTTTTTAGTAACCTTGTTATCTGGTGGATGAATCCCACCGGTAAATGAACTCCTTCTGGCTAGTAATTCGGCTATACTCAATTCAACCTTGCCTCCAACATCCTCCTATGGACCTGGTCAAGTAGGCCGGAGGATAGTTTTACCCCTATGCGTCGATCATTTGTTTTGTAGATGTATATTAACTCTGTATCGTCGAGTCCTTCAATCACGGATAGGGCTCGGTCCGGATCCTGAGCAAACAATCCTGTGGATAGACCGTCAGCAACGGTTGCCGTCCTAGCCATTACCGATACACTCAGCACGTCCTCGACGGGTTTACCGGTTTTGGGATCGATTATGTGAGCAAGCTTGTTACCTTGATAGGTGAAGAAGCTTTCGTAGTTGCCGGAAGTGGTAATTGCCGGCAGGATTAGCTCCAGCGCAGCAAGCAAACTATCCTCTTTGCCTGGATCCTGGAGACCGATCTTCCAAAACGACCCGTTGGATGGCTTACCAAACCCTCTAATGTCACCGCCAGCGTTGACTAGTCCTCCAGTTAATCCACTTTCCTTCAGGGCATGTATAGTTTCGTCAACTGCGTAACCCTTAGCAACTCCTCCAAGGTCTATTGCTTGCCGGGGCGAGTCTAATAACAAAGTATTCGTATCAGAATTTACGGTAATTGTTTGATAGTCTACGAGCTTCAACGTCTCCCGTAAATGCGTTTCGTCGGGGACGGTAAGTTTGCCGGTATAATAACCCCATAGGTCGAGTAGCGGAGCTGAAGTAACGTCGAAGCTTCCATCAGTTAACTCGGAAATGTGTTTTGATTCTAGAAGTACTTGACTTAACCCTGATGTTAGGTTGACCTTAGTACTTCCTGGAACGTTAACTCGGTAGATATTGCTATTTTTGTCGAATACGCTCATCGTTTTGTTCACTTCGTCTATCTTAGAGTAGGCGTAATCTATCGCTTCATTTACCTCCGATTTGGACTCCCCTACCCCAGTTATCTCGACAAACGTTCCCATAGCTGGCCTAGTGGTCGTCCTGGTTAGACCGTTTGCCTCTTTGTGAAAAGGTTCTATTCCCAATGTTAGGGCAGTTGCACTAATTACACTCCCTGCTGCCAGCTTCAAGAACTTTCGTCTTGTTAGGTTAGAGTTATTAGATTGTTGATTCATTTTCCCTCCTTGAATTACAAGGCCAAAACCATAATAGCACAATCCACCTGGAATCCTAACGGAAATATGCTTCTAATTTCAATACACCCAGCAAACTAACAGATGACCGTAGCATAGGCAAAAAATAATGAGCAAAATAGGGTTAACCGCTTGACAAAAACCTAAAACGATATATAATAATAATGAGTGTTGGCAGCAGCTTTCCAAATTGAAGTTATTCCTATGTAGATCCGACGATCCGGCTAAGTAAGGTTGCTTCTTTAATCGTCCCCGGAAAGTAAGCTTTTATCATTGATATTTAATATTTTAAATATACAATAATAAGCCAATAATAAAATTTATTTTCTTTACATGATTCTAGGTTACGGAGGTTATCATGGCAAGCAAAAAAATAAAAGACAGCAATAAGGAAAAAAACCCCATTAGGAGATACTTCGACGAGGTGGGGAACGAGGCCTTATTGACCAGAGAAGAAGAAGTTGAATTAGCAAAGAGAATCGAACAGGGAGACAAGCAGGCAAGGGAAAAGCTAGCTTCGTCCAACTTGCGTTTGGTCATTAGTATTGCAAAGAAATACAGGAACTACGGGTTACCCTTTCTCGATTTAATCCAAGAGGGGAATTTAGGATTGATGAAAGCGATAGAAAAATTCGATTGGAGAAAGGGATATAAATTCAGTACGTACGCTACCTGGTGGATTCGTCAGGCAATTCTTAAAGCTCTAACCAACAGATCTCGGACCGTGCGAGTCCCCGCACACATGAAGGAACTGTCCCGAAAAATCGATCGAGTGGAAGAAGAATATATTCAAGAACACGGTGAAGAACCACCTATCCAACACGTGGCAGAAGAGCTCGAAGTATCAGTCGAAAAAGTAAGACGTGCTAAAAAGGCGGCCCAGACCACGATTTCACTGGACAAACCACTTGGCGAAGAATCGAGCGACAGCGGCGTTCTTGGAGATATTTTTGCCGATGAAACTTTACCAACCCCTGAGCAAGAAACGTTCGATTCACTATTAAGAGGTAGACTGAAAGGTCTGTTAAACAAAGAACTGACCGACAGAGAGAAACACATATTAAAACTCCGCTACGGTCTGGAAGATTATCAAACCAGAACGCTAGAGGAAGTTGGTGAAGTGTTTGACATTAGTCGCGAGCGAGTAAGACAATTACAGAACAGAGCCATCGAAAAACTTCAACGCCCTGAAATTAAGGAAGAGCTTGGCCGATACAAGAAGTTAAGTGAAGAAGAATAATATCTAAACTAGTTCTGTCGAACATAAAGACCCGGTTTTAACATGAGTTAAAACCGGGTCTTTTTCCTTTTTCAGTTTAGGGCTAAAATTGGCTACGGTGACAAAAATGACTAAAACAAAAATAGTCGCAACTATAGGTCCAGCATCCGATTCCGAGCAGGTTATTCAAGAATTACTTGCCAGCGGAATGGATTGTGTCAGAATCAATTTATCTCACGGAACTATCGAAAGCCACAAGGAAACGATCATTGAGCTACAACGTGCTAGAGAAACTACTGACCAACCATTAGCGATAATCGCCGACACCCGAGGGCCAGAAGTACGAACGACCCCGACGCAAAACGAGACTCTTCTCTTAAAGCAAGACGAAAAGGTTTACCTGGTCACCAGTGAAGGATCTCGATTCTCCCCGGGACTCTTCGTGGATTATTCCGATATCGGCAAGGAATTGAACCCAGGCGACGAGATAATCGTTGGTGATGGAGAGATATCCTTAAAGGTAATAAACATCACAGAAGCTGCAATAACATGTAAAGCCTTATCCTCAGGAAAGATCTCCGGCAAAAAGAAAGTAACAATTCCAGGTAAGAGCTTTCCCCTTCCTTCAGTAACGGATGAAGACATAGAAGATCTAGAGTTAATACTTACCGAGGGAGTAGACTGGCTAGCTCTCTCCTTTGTCCGGGACCAGGATGACATTGCAAACATACGCAGTATTCTTAAGGACCGTAACCTCAACGCTGAATTACCAATTATGGCAAAGATCGAAACGAGTGAAGCAGCCCAAAATGTTGAATCCATCGCCAGAGAGGCTGACGGCCTAATGGTTGCACGCGGAGATCTAGCTATGGCAATAGGAATTGAAGAGGTACCTTTTTTACAAAAAAAGATTATCAGGCTGGCAAACAGGCTCGCCAAACCTGTAGTCACGGCCACCCAAATGTTGGAAACAATGGTAAAATCACCCTCACCCACCAGAGCAGAAATTACTGACGTAGCTAATGCGGTGTTAGACGGAACAGATGCTGTAATGCTGTCGGGGGAAACTGCAATTGGATCCTATCCAGTTTTATCAGTTTCAACTATGAATAAACTGGCAGGGAAAGCAGATCAACACTTTTCCCACCCGTTAGAAGATAGGCATTACATAAGTGGTGAACAGGAGATCGCTCCAGAGATCGGCCGTGCCGCTTGTTCAATGGCGGTCAGACTACATGCTCAGGCTATCATTACTTCGACCAAATCAGGCTACACTGCAAGGTTAATAGCAAGATTTCGGCCACAAGTACAAATCATTGCGGTCACTCCGTCGAAATCGACCTACAATCAGCTGGCGTTGGTCTGGGGAGTAACCCCATTACTGATGGAGGCCACAAAAGATACAGATGAAATGATTCAGAAATCGATAACCACGGTAAGAGAAGCCGGCCTCGTGGATAAAGGCGATTTAGTAGTAACCACCGCAGGAGTGCCGTTCGCAGTTAAGGGAACAACCAACCTAATAAAAGTAAACAAAGTCTGATGAAA
>CAZTJJ010000031.1:0-15247 GCA_964614065.1 uncultured Thermotogae bacterium | reverse complement strand
CAGCAAAGCAATAGGCATTGTGATTTAGCGAAAATCCTAGAAAATTCCTGCTTGCTCTTCTCTGATAAGGCATCGGTTAACATCAATTATCTACTGTGAAAGCTGAGTTCCCATTCGTCTAGGAATCGGTCTCGCCACCAGTGTATGTCCATCTGATTAAGCTTGTTTTTCATCTTAACAAATTTTTCCCGCTGTTCTTCCTCGGGAGTACTTATCGCTTCATGTAGCGCGTCGGCTACGCCTTCCGGATTGTACGGGTTTACTTGGATGGCTTCCGTCAAGGTTTCTGCAGCGCCCGCAAATTCTGACAGAATAAGCATACCTTTGCTCCTTGTAGCTACGTACTCCTTCGCCACCAGGTTCATACCGTCTATAAGTGGTGTGAGTAAGCCGATATCGGCTGCTAGATAGTATGGTATTAACTCTTTCTGTGGTAGATGTTGATAGAAATAACGAATAGGTACCCATGTTTCACCCCTGAGCTCCCCGTTGATCTGACCGATTAGTTGTTCTATCTTCCTTCTCATATTTTTGTATTCTTGTACTCTGGATCGGCTGGGGGAAATCCTTTCTACGAAGCTTACTTCTTCTTTGTACTGTGGATATTTTTCGAAGAATGTACTAATTGCCTGGATTCTCCTATCTATACCTTTTGTATAATCCAGTCTGTCTACGCTTAGAATTAGGTTGGAGCAAGAGAAGTCGTCTTTTAATTGCTTTGCCTTTTCTTCTTGTTTGGGGGTCTTCTTGAAGAAGTCTGTATCGATACCAAGGGGTATATTTTTAACGACAGCTCTTTCAGAGTTCATTCTGGCTATGTTCTCGCTCTGGTTAGCGGCTCCTCCAAGCTGGAAAACGGTATCCAGAAAATTGTGAACCAGCCAGGAAGTATGGAAGCCAATAAAGTCCGCCCCCAACATACCTTCCACCAGTTCCTCTTTACAGGGCAGTATTCCAAATGTCTCCCAGGGAGGCCAGGGAATATGCCAAAATAGGGCAATCTTTGCATTTGGCAGTTCTTCTCTCAGCATTTTCGGTACCAGTGCGAGCTGATAATCTTGAACCCAAATCTTGTCTCCAGAGTTGAACTCTTCCAATACACTCTCTACAAAAAGTCTGTTGACCTTTTTGTAGGTTTCCCAGTTATTTTTGTCTAGGTTGGCTTTGTGGGGAAAAGAATGACAAATCGGCCAAAGTGAAGAGTTGGAGAAACCGTAATAGAAACCATTTACTTCATTCTCGGAAAGTTTAACCCGTTTTAATGTATAGCCAGTTTCTTTATCCGGTACCACTACCTTCTGTCTCTGGTTGGTTACTTCAAAGTCCGCCTCCCCACGACCCCAGGCAACCCATAGATTTTTGGAGTTTTTCATCAGCGGGTCTAAACCCGTTGTTAATCCGCCAGCAAGCTTTTCTTGTACTATCTCGCCATTGTGGTAGATGTGCTGAAACGGTTCCGCATTGGAAACTATGATTATTTTTCCGCTTGAATCCATGTTCTCCATTTTGATCACCTCGGAAACACTCGTAAATACCATGAGGCATCTCACAGGGTAGGATATTGGGGTTAATATTTCAAAGAGCCCGAATTCGGTCTACCTGAAGGAAAAGCAGCGACCAGAGTCAAGAACCCCGCTGCAAGGAACGGGGTTTGTAAAAGACAAATGAAAAACAGAACCTTTTAAATATGTACTTAGTTACTGAGACTTACCTGCAGGTAAGTCTCAGTAACTAAGTTTTCATTGATTTCCGTTTGTCAATGTTAAACTGGGTGCTGGAGGGCTTTCTCGGCAACTTTTGGTAATCTAGCGATAGTTTTGTCTAATTCTAGCGGCGGCTTCTTCCGGTTTTACGATGTTGATTGAGTTGCCACTGCCCCATTCGAAACCTGCAGGGTTAGTTATTCGAGGGGTTATCTCGACGTGCCAATGGTAATAATGTTTGGTTCCACGCCAGCTGGTGCCTTCATCCGGTGCAGTGTGGATTGAGTAGTTGTAAGGGAAATTACCCAGTTCATTTTTCAGGGCCAGTAGCGTGTTTTTGAGGATTTTGCTTAACAACTGGATTTCGTCTTCCGAAATATCGACAAACTTGCTTCTGTGTGTCTTAGGTATTATGTGGATTTCAAATGGGACCCTTGCGGCATACGGTGATAAGATGATAAACTCTTTGTTTTCCGCAATCACCCGCTTCGAACTGACAAGTTCCGATTCAATTAATCGACAGTAATAGCATTCGCCGGTTCTTTCAAAAAAACTTCTCGTGTTTGTAAATTCCGTTTTTACCAAGTCTGGCACAAAAGGAGTTCCCATTATCTGACTGTGAGAGTGATATAGTGATGCTCCTGCTCTTCTGCCGTGGTTTTTAAAGATGTTTACGTAATCAATTGATGGGTTAGAAATGATGTCTTTATATCGGTTGACGTAAGTTTGGAGAATTAGTCTTACTTCCGGCTCTGTAAGGTCAGCCATTGTCGTATCGTGGAGAGGGGTTTCTACAAGAATTTCGTGAAAACCGAAACCACCCATGGTTTTGAACAGATCGTCCTCTATTACTGAGGCGTTTTCTCCGTTGTCCAGGGCGGGGTACTTGTTAGGAAAAACTCGGACCTTCCACCCTGGCGAATTGGGATTGTCGTTGTTTCTTATTGCGTAAACTTCGGGAGGCGTTTTGGATTCGTTGCCTTCGCAAAATGGACAATCGGTTGAACTGACTCGATCGTCCTCCGGTTTTGAGAAATCAAACGGTCTATCTCCCCTTGCAGGAGCGATTATGGTCCAGGTATCTTTTGGTACGGCTTTTCTGATTTGAATCATTGTAGCTTGCTCCTAGGCTGATTGGAATTTTCGCCTTGTGTTTTTATGTAACGTGACAAAACCATTAGATTTCAGTAACTTTTCTTTAGATTATTCTTTATTTTACGGAGGCAGTTCAACGTTAAATGAAAGATTACACTGGTGTTTTAACGAGGCGAGACTTCTTAAAGCTAGTTGGTTCCAGCGCTTTAGCCGTTTCAGTGGTATTTAGGCAAAGTTGTCAGAGTGTTCCACCACTAACAGTGGGATTGCAGGTTGAGTTGACAGGTGGGCTGGCCACCTATGGTTACTGGCACTTGAAATCTGCCCGCGCTGCCATCGAGAAGGTCAATCAGGAAGGAGGAATTGCCGGGCGGCCTGTGCGACTGGTTTACGCTGACACGGAAACTGATCCCGCTACAGGGAGTCGTAGGATGAGGAAGCTAATTTTGAAAAACAACGCGGACTTCGTCATTGGTTCGCAGCATTCCGGGGTATGTCTGGCGAGTTTACCTGTGTCGAAGAGATTTACTACCCCCTATTTTCCGATCGGAGAGGCCACTCAAATTACGGGGTCTCAAGGTCATGAATTTGTCTTTAGGTCGAACTATAGTGTGAAGGCTCATGCGAGATCTGGTTACGGGTGGGTTATGGACAACTTGGGGGTTAACTGGACAATTATCTACGCCGATTACGCGATGGGACAATCCGCTCTACATGAATGGTCGCAAGGCTTGCTGGCGGATGGAGGGCGACTGGTGGATCAAATTCCTGTCCCCCAAGGAACTGATGATTTCGGGCCTTATTTGAAAAAGGTGAACACAGAGGAAACCGACGTTCTGTTAATTGTTCTTTATGGGCCGGATGCTTTAGCCTGCATAAGAAGATCTTATGAAATGGGGTTGGACCAGAAGATGACGAGGTTTGGCAATACCGGAAGCGTGGAGGCACTCGATGTGGATTTCCCGGGTGCCGAAAGTTTGTTTTCGATAACCAATTATCCTAGGAGATCCGTGGATGTACCCCAAGAACTCCAGGAATTTGACAGGGAGTTCAGGAGTAGGGTGGGTGTAGATAGAGACGGAAAGGGTTTAGAGAATGGAAGGATAGTAGATTCTTCGCATTACTGGGTACCCTGGGAGAACGTTCATTTTCTTAGAGATGCTGCGGAAGCCTGTGACTGGAAGGGTAAAAAAGATACCACCCGATTGATTAAAGCCCTTGCTGGCGTAACGGTACAAGGCTCCGATAGCCATCCACAAGGTAATAAGTATATCCGTGAGATTGATCATCAGGGTTTCCACGCACAGTACATTCAACAGGTTCAGGACGGCGAGTTGCATGTCCTGGCGAGTCTTCCGCCGGAGTTAGGCGAATACGAACCAACGGCCGTGCTATAGCCAATGAAATGGCATTAATTAGTCAAGTATCTTTTGGAGTGCTGAATGGTATAGTCTGGGGTTTAGTTCTTGCTCTCGCTAGTTCTGGTTTGAACGTCATATTTGGTCTGCTCGGTATAGTTAACGTAGCCCACGGGTCCTTCTACATGCTTGGTGCATTTCTTGGGTGGTTTCTTGCTAACCATATTGGTTCTTATTGGCTTGCTTTGGTGATTGTACCGGTTCTACTTGCGATCCTGGGAATGGGTATAGAGGTAATTCTGAAGCCAGTTGAAAACGATATATCCTTGTCAGTTCTCTCTACCTTTGGTGTGATGTTAGCCCTACAGGGAGCTGCTCTTTTGATGTGGGGTGGTGCTCCAAAACGGTTAGCGGTGCCGCTTGAATATGGTTTCTCGTTATTTGGAACGGGTTATTCTTATTATAGGATAATTGTTGCTCTGGTGGCTATTCTCGTGTTGTTTGTTCTCTGGTTGTTACTGGATAGGACAGGTTTTGGGTTAAAATTGCGGGCTGCACGGGAGGATTCGGAGCTCAGCCTGGCAATTGGAATTCCCGTACCTTTAGTGTATACATTGGGCTTTGGGTTGGGTGCCGGTCTAGCTGGGCTAAGTGGGGTTCTAGTGGCTCCTATGGTCTCTATTACTCCGGACATGGGAGTTAGAATATTTGCGCTAGTGTTCTTGATAGTGATTGCCGGTGGACTAGGCCGAATCTGGAACTCTGTCTTAGTTGCAATCTCTTTTTCAGCTCTAAGGGGTTTACTGACCGTTTTCGTCGATCCGACCAAGGGTATAATTGCAACTTTCGTGTTTGTCCTGTTGCTATTGACGGTTAAGCCTGATTTTTTTCAACTCGGAGAGAATCAAGAACCCCGCCCCAACGGACGGGGCTTGTAAAAGACAAATGAAAAACATAACCTTCAACTTAATAACCGGAAATTGACCCAGCACTCAATCGAGGAGACTAACTTGCCTAAATCGAATCAAGGCTTTTCCTGTTTACTTTGCCCAGCAGGTTCAACTAAGGATACTTTTGCCAAGGTCCATATCTCGATTGAGTGCTGGACAAAAATCAGCCGATTCATGCCCCCAGCAAGCTGGGGGCTTTCTCGGCAAGTTTTGGTCAACTAGATGTGGAAGCTTAAGGGATCAGCGCTCAAATTAGTGCTAACGACGTCAACACTATCGCTGGTGGGCCTTGTACCTTTTTATGCAGGAAGGTTTCAAATCGTTTTAATCACTGAAATGATTATTTGGGGTTTACTTGCTCTATCTTTTAATTTGCTGTATGGCTACACTGGCATGTTGAGCTTTGGGCAATCGATATTTTTCGGTACCGGTGCGTATTTTTTGACCTACGGATTACAACTGGGGGCAGGTTTACCGCTGACCCTGGTTCTGGTTACAGTGAGTGCAACCGTTCTCGGGTTTCTAACGGGGTCGATTGTGATCAGAGTTAAAGGAGCGAGGTTTTTCTTGGTCACCTTAGTAGGAGCAATTCTCTTCCATTTAATTGCTTTGGACAGTCGATGGTTAACTGGAGGGGATGATGGATTAGTTGTTTCTGCTGGTTTTCTGGGAATAGTGAGCAATTATTATCTGGTTTTCGCCATTGCCCTGGGGGTTTGCTTTGTTGTCCTTATCTTAATCCGGTCTCCGATTGGTCTGGTTTTGAGAATGATTAAAGATAATCAAAGGCGGACGGAATTGCTGGGATATTGGACCGATGGGTACAAAATACTCTCTTTCTCTCTGGCTGCGGGTATAGCTGGCCTTGCTGGAGGCTTATACGGTTTTTCGACGGGGTTTGTTTCTGCTGACTTTTTTCATTGGAGCCATTCTGCTGATGCCGTGATTTGGACTATCCTGGGGGGTTCTGGTACTGTAGCAGGCCCATTTATTGGTGCAGCTCTGTTAACTTTTCTCCGGGGGACTTTTTCCTCGCTTTTGGGGAAAGTGTATCCTGTGCTGATTGGTGCATTATTGGTCGTTTTAATGATAATGTCTCCCAGGGGGTTTGTTGGCGCTCTCGATCGTGCCTTTTCTTGCCTTAGAAACAAGTGGTGGAATCGATCATGAACTTGTTGGTCACCAAAAACGTGAAGGTTTGTTATGATAAGCAGCTCATTATACATGGAATTGATTTTGAACTGGAGCCGGGGGAGATTAAAGGCATCATGGGCCCAAATGGGGCCGGGAAATCTACGTTTTTGCGGACTCTCTCCGGCGAGTTGGAGCCATCCGCGGGAGAAATATATTTCAATGGCCGCAATTTAACTGGAGAGGCGGCGAGGGTCGTTAATCGTACTGGTATATCATACTTGCCTCAGCGTCCAGGATGCTTCACTTCTTTGACCATACGGGAAAATCTACAAGGGGCCGCTCAGCGTGACTATATCTTCTCAAGGAGACATGCGGAGACTGTAAGTAATCTGGTGGAGTTACTTGGTTTTGATGATAATCTGGATTTGCCTGCCGGCGATCTGTCATATGGTGAGATGAGAGTATTGGATTTGGCCATGGCTCTTATCTGTAAGCCTAAGGTGCTGCTGGCTGACGAACCGACCGCTGGGGTTAGCTCTGATACGGCGGATGAAATCGTCGATCTACTTAAGTTGTTATGTGATGATGGGTATAACGGGGAATTCGCGCTGCAGGGTTTAATTGTTGTGGAACACGAGAAATACGCGGCTTTCCAAATGGCAAATAAGATAGATTTTTTTCGGGCTGGTAATCTAGTAGTTGAAGATTCACCGTCTTCCATAGCGAAATATCCGGAAGTTGCGCAATATTTATCTGAGCACGAGTTTGAATAATGGTACCCAATGTACAATGAAGGTCTTAAAATAAGCAATTTTTCGGTCTTCTACGGAAAATTGGAAGCTGTTCATGCGTTCGCTCTTGAAGCGAACGCTGGCCAGGCAGTCAGTTTGATGGGAGGAAACGGTGCAGGAAAAACGTCTATCTTAAAAGGTGTTATGGGGCTTGTAAAATCCAGCGGCAAGTTAGTGTTTAGGGGAAAGTCACTCTATCAGTATGAGCCTTCTTCTCTTTCGAGCATAGGTATAGGCTATGTTCCTCAAGGCAGGAGAGTTTTTGGAACATTGACTGCAGAGGAGAATCTGCAGCTGGTCGGAGGAAGGAAGAGAAATAAAAACCTGATTCATCGGACCTTGTCTTTGTTTCCTGAGCTGGATGGCCATATGCATCAGTTGGCTTCAACGCTGTCCGGCGGCGAACAGGTAATGCTTGCAATGGCCAGAACGCTCGTAACTGAACCCAATTTACTGTTGCTGGATGAACCCACGGAAGGTTTGATGCCGCAGCTGGAGATCAGGCTTGCACGAGAGTTGGAAAACGCCCTTAAGAAAAACTTGACTGTAGTAATTGCCGAGCAGAACATGAGTTTTGTTAAAAGAATATGTTCCAGGATATATTTTTTGGAAGAGGGAAAAACAAATAGAGTTTTGACCGTGGAATCCGCTTTATCATAACACCAGTAAAATACTTCGTCCTCGTCCAAAGCCACAATCAATTGCACTTGATCACACCTGTGGAGAGCTCATACTAGATAGGTTTCCTTTTTGTGACCTATTTATCCTGCTCACCAGTTATCGCAATCAACCCAGCGTGCGGCGGAGTTTCTTTTCGCCAAAATTTGCCGAGGGAGCCCCGTCCCTTACTGCGGGGTAATTGACTTTGGGGTTTTAAGCTCCTTTAACTATATTTTCTTATAGGGTAACATAATTATGCTGGTGAACGTTTTCTAGAGTTTTCAGGAACCTAAGGAGGGCGATATGCTCGAAAACGAAGTTTTGTCTAATATCCGTGACAGAAAGATGGTGTTTAAGTTTAAAGGGGACCCCCTTGAAGAAGAGGAAGTTAATACAGTACTCCAAGCAGGGTACTGGTCCGAGAGTTTTGGAAACTGTCAACCATGGCAGTTCATTGTTATTGATGATGAAGAAACCAAAGAAAGGCTCTACGAGCTGACTAAACGCGTTACGATTTATACAGCGGGGATAAAGAACGCCCCTGTAACAATCGCAATAGCTATCACCGGTTGTGGCACTAGCCATTATATCGAGGAAGGGGCGGTAGCTGCACATAATATGGCGCTTGCTGCTCACAGTATTGGTTTAGGATCCTATTGGCTTGACGTATATGATTTGGAAAATAGGAAGAGTTCTGTAGAAGCTGAAGCGAAGGAATTGCTTGGAATCCCCCAAGAAATGAGGCTTACATATTTATTGCCGTTGGGTAAACCAGATCAGAAACGAGAAGAGTCGAGAGCTAGACTGCAGGATATGGTCCATTACAATAAATTTGGCAACGAGTAGCGCTTGGTATATATCTAACAACCCCCATTTGAGCAAAGCTAGATGGGGTTGTTAACTTAATTTAAGGGAGTCCCAAATTTTTCAGGTACCAAACAACCTATCACCAGCATCCCCTAGTCCGGGATGAATGTATCCGTTTTCATCTAATCTCTGATCGACTGATGCAGTGTAGATAGGAACCTTCGAGTGCTCTTGCGAAAAGTTTTTAATACCTTCAGGTGCAGCCACCAGGCAGAGAAATTGAACGTTTTGTCCTCCTTCTTCTTTGACAATCTTTACTCCCGCTCTAGCAGTGCCTCCCGTGGCAAGCATAGGGTCGACCACGATGATCTGGAATTCGGGTAATGATTGGGGGAGCTTTTTGTAATATTCAACTGGATTTAAAGTTTCCTCGTTACGATATAATCCTATATGACCTACGCGAGCTTTTGGTAGGAGATTTAATACTCCTTCAAGCATTCCAACTCCGGCTCTGAGAATAGGAACTAGGGCAACTTTTGTTGCCATGGTTTGAACTGTGGTCTGTTCTAATGGAGTTTCTATTACTGTGTCTTCGAGCGGGTAGTTTCTGGTTATTTCGTATACCATCAAAGTAGTTAGCTCTTCAAGAATCAAACGGAAATCTTGGTTGTCCGTATTTTTGTCTCTCAAGTAGGAAAGCTTGTTTTGTATAAGGGGGTGTCTGACTACGTTTAAGTTTTTACTCTCCATAGTCAGCTGATCACTCCAGCTTCAACCAATAGATCTTCCAGGTTTGGCGTTCCTAATTCCTGTAATTCGTACTTTACTCGGGTAGTAGGAACCTCAAAGTCTATTAACCGTCTAAGGTCTATGGGTGTGCCAATGACGACAGATTCTGGAGAGCAATTCCGAATTGTCTTTTCTAGATCCTGAACTTGCTTTGAGCCATACCCCATTGCAGGTAAAAGTTCAGGTATATGAGGATACTGATTAAATGTATCTATGAGTGATCCAGCGGCATGGGGTTTTGGATCGATTAGGTGCTCGGCTCCATATTTTCTTGCAGCCAGTGTTCCCGCCCCAAGATCCATGCCACCGTGAGTGAGTGTAGGACCATCTTCGATGACCAATACATGTCTATCCTTGATAACTTGAGGGTTTTCTACTGCTATAGGGGAAGTCGCCTCAACTATCCTTGCTGTGGGATTGAATTTCACTACGTTTTCTCTAACTTTGTTTACTTGTTCCGGGGTTGCTGTCTCTACTTTATTGATGATTACAGCGTCGGCCATTCTAATGCTTACGTTCCCAGGATAGTAGGTTTTTTCATCACCCGCCCGAAGGGGATCCGCTAGAACTAGGTTATAATCTGCTTTGTAAAATGAGAAATCGTTATTCCCTCCGTCCCAGACGATGACGTCAGCTTCTTGCTCTGCCTGGCGAAGGATTTCCCCGTAATCTACCCCGGCGTAAACAATATTTCCTCGGTCTATGTGTGGCTCATATTCCTCGCGCTCTTCTATTGTGCAGTCATGTTTATCCATATCGGAATAATTTTCAAACCTTTGGACTTTCTGGGCCGCCAAATCCCCGTAAGGCATAGGGTGTCTTATGACTGCGACCACCTTTCCTCTGTCTCGCAGGATATCGGTAATTTTTCTGGTGGTTTGGCTTTTTCCAGATCCTGTTCGGACTGCAGTTATAGAAATCAAAGGTTTTGAAGACTCTAGTGTCGTGTGGGCTGGACTGAGCAATTTGAAGTCTGCCCCAGATGCATTTACTAGCGATGCTCGCTCCATGACGTATTGATGAGGGACATCACTATATGAAAAGACTACTTCGTCGACGTCGTATTCGTCGATCAACGCCGGCAGTTCTTCTTCGTGTTTAATTGGTATACCCTCAGGATAGAGATCCCCGGCCAATTCAGCTGGATACTTGCGACCTGAGATTTCAGGAATTTGAGTTGCGGTAAATGCTACCACGTTGTAATCGTTGTTATCACGAAAATAAGTATTGAAATTGTGAAAATCTCTACCAGCAGCACCCATTATAACAACTGTTTTCAAGGTAATACCCCCTCTACGGTTAATGATTGGTTATTTTCTTGAAACGAACCTGCTTTTTTGATGAGATTGTCACAAAACTTGCTGCTATTTTACGAGTTAACTTGGTAAACTATAACCTTAAATTTGGATAAGTGCCAGTTGATGACGTAAACTAAAAACATAATGATGAACATTCTTATTACTGACATCGATAACACAATTGCTGATCCGAGAGAGCGAATGAAGCGGTCACTGAAGGAGATAAACAGAGTAGATGTATACGAAAAAACCATGGGAAGATTTGGTGGCTTTCGCAAGTTTCTTAATGAGTCTGAGTTGGACAGATTATGGAAGCTGGTCTTATCTGATAAATATTTACATCTCGATGTACCGGAACACACTTCCATACGCGTGCTAAATAGGCTCAGAGAACGTGGCGTGCGTATTGTTTATCTTACAGGTCGTCATGATGTGAATGGGGATAGCATGAGGCCTGGCACCGAGCAATGGTTGCAGGAGCACAAATTTCCCGATCCAAATTGTGGGGACGTTAGGTTGATGATGAAGCCTTCACGTAAGATGGATGACAGGGAATTTAAACTAAATGCATTAAGAAACTTGCTGGAGGAATCTACTGACCTAAATAGCCAGGACTCATATGGGATTGGTGATATGCCGGGTGACGCCTTTGTTTATAGTCAAGTGGGGTTAAAACCCATTTTGATTGACTGGTTAGGTCTTTTTCCCCGTAAAGAACTGCTTCAATCGGCCCCGGATGTTCGGCTGGTAGAAGACTGGACTGAGGTAGAATCTACTTTTACCTAGGTTGAGCGATTGTAGGTTTTTTAGCGGTTTTTCTTTAAATGAAATTTTTCTGCTAATTTTTTTTCAACTACTGTTGGTACGAATGTACTTACATCTCCTCCGAGCTGTTTTACCTCTTTAACTATACTTGAGCTAAGAAAGGAGAATTTGCCAGAGGTCATCAGAAAAACGGACTCAATTTCCGGCGCTAGATCTCTGTTTGTTAGCGCCATTTGAAATTCGTATTCGAAGTCAGAGTTTGCCCGTAGTCCCCTGACAATTGATTTTCGGTTGTATTTTTTCGCACAATTAACCAGCAGGCCCGAAAAGGTGATAACTTTTGACACGTTAATATCTTCTTTGATAGTTGTCTTTTCTACAAGCCTCTTGCGCGTGTTTGGTGAAAATAATGTCTCCTTCCGTGGATTTTCAACTACTCCCACGATTAAGTCATCAAATATTTTTTCGGCACGTTCAATGATATCAAGGTGTCCATAAGTTATCGGATCGAAACTGCCTGGGTAAATTGCCTTTGGCATAGTTGTGACCTCCATGTTGTTGCGGGACGTTTTGTATGTTATTCTCGGATAAACAGAGCGTTGACAGATATACTGTACAACAAACAATAATAAGATAAGCAACTCAAGTTTGCATCATTGGGTGAATAGATTTTTGACTATGGAAAGAGTTATTCCTTTCTAGATACTATATTGAATAATTGGTATAATGATGCGCTAAGAAATTCGACATGTTGGTATTTTCAGACTGTTCTACCTTTAGTTCAATGTCTGTAAGTAGATTTTCCTACGGTCACCGTCTAGTTCAGTACAAACAGACGGTGACCGCGGTCGGGAGGGATAATGAATGGCTGAAGTAAGGTTAGAAAATGTGACGAAGAAATTTGGCGATTTAAAGGCCGTTAATAACGCTAGCCTTAGAATTGAAGACTCTGAGTTTATCGTCCTTGTTGGGCCGTCTGGTTGTGGTAAGACCACCACTTTACGGTGTGTCGCCGGTCTCGAAGAACCTACTGAAGGGGAAGTGTATATTGGGGATCAGGTCGTCAACGGCGTGCCTCCAAAAGATAGAGATATCGCCATGGTCTTTCAGAATTATGCGTTATATCCCCACATGGATGTTTATAACAATATTGCCTTTGGCCTAAAACTTAGAAAGCTTCCCAAAGATGAGATAGAGGAACGGGTTAACAAGACTGCAAAGTTATTGGGCATAGAAGGTAAGCTCAAGTCAAAACCCAAAGAATTATCTGGAGGCCAGCGGCAAAGGGTTGCAGTTGGAAGAGCAATAGCTAGAAATCCGAAAGTTTTCTTGTTTGATGAGCCGCTATCTAACCTTGATGCTAAGCTTCGAGTTCAGATGAGAGCGGAGCTTCAGGAATTGCACCATGATTTGGCGACTACCTCTATGTACGTAACCCACGATCAGGTGGAAGCAATGACTTTAGGCAACCGTGTGGCGGTGATTGATGAGGGGGTTATTCAACAGTACGCTCCCCCTCAGGAAATCTACGACCATCCCAATAATCAGTTTGTGGCTGGATTTATCGGTAGCCCGTCTATGAACTTCCTAGTTGCTCAATTGGTTGAACAAAATGGTCATTTAACCATCAAAGGGGAAGGTTTCAGCTTGGTCTTGCCGGATGAATTTACCAAAGAGCTTGAGGATAGGAAAGGCGAGGAAGTGACATTTGGTGTCCGACCTGAAGACTTGGTGTCCGAGGAAACTGCTCATGACAGGTCCGAAGGAACTGATATGGATGTACATATCCTGGTTACAGAGCCTTTAGGTGATGAGATACTTGTTCACGCAGAAGTGGCCGACGAGGAAATTGTTGCTCAGTTGGATCCCAGGATTGATGTAGCGCCAGATCAGGATCTCAAGCTTTACGCGAATATGCAGTATACTCATGTATTCGACAACGAGACCGGGGATGCGTTAATTTAGCCTCAGCGAACCCTCGGGGGAAGTTATATCATCTTTCCTTCATTCTGGATAGCGGAGTGTTATTTTAATTCAAATGCAGTAGTGGTCTGGTTATGAAATTTACCCGGTTATTCCAATTTTTAAGAGACTCCGTGATTGACGGCCTTGTAATTATACTGCCAGTTACCATCACCGGGTATTTGCTTTGGCTTGGTTATAATTTAATTGATAGGTTTTTCGGTCGGGGAACTGTTATTGGAGCTCGACTGAGTCATTCTCTTGAAAGACTCTTTGGGATTGAATGGATACCCGGTTTAAGTGTTATCTATACGGTCATAGTTATCTTGCTGTTTGGGCTGATCTCACGGATATACCTTGGACGACTGGCGCAGCGCTATTTAAACCTTCTTCTCCAGAAGCTTCCTCTCGTGAAGCGAATCTATCAACCTGCTCAAGAAATTTCAGAGGCCATCCTCGGCCGAGGTGCCTTTTCCTCTTTTGAGGAAGCAGTTATGTTTGAATATCCAAGGCCAGGTAGCTATACAGTGGGTTTCGTCACCAACCACATCGGTGATAAAGTTGCAATTTATATATTTAGTGCCCCTAATCCGTTTACCGGTAAACTGTTCTTGTTACCGGAAGAAGATGTTACCTATCTGGATATGACTGTCGAGGAAGGTATTAAGTTGGTTGTTTCTATGGGTATTTCTTCCCCGGATAACGATGGTAGAGTCGATGCAATTAGTGGTGGTCTTGCTAACCAAGGTTCAAACAATGGGTGAACTTAATTGATCCCAATCCGTGATAAACGACCCAGCTACAGGTTTTCCTGGGTCACAGTGACGTTAATCGGCATTTGTGTAGTTGTTTTTCTATTTGAGCTGAGCTTGAGTAGCCAGCAAAATCTGGTGATCAATTTGTCCAAGTGGAAGGAGTACGATGTTCTCCCTCTTGATGACGCGAGGCTGGGGCAAGCCAGGATACAGGGGTACCGGATCTCGCCCAAAAGTAACTTTTTTTTAAAGTACGGCGCGGTACCTGGAGAGATATCCAACTTTGCGGATTTTCCTCCCATGGTAAGTTTTCCTGTTATTTTAACTTTAATTACTTCCACTTTCGTGCACGGAGGGTTCTTCCATCTAGCTGGAAATATGCTTTTTCTCTGGATTTTTGGAGATAACGTCGAGGATGCAATGGGCCCTTTCCGATTTGCTGCGTTTTACTTTCTATCTGGTATCGCTGGGGGATTGTTGCAGATAGTGGCCAGCCCCGGAAGCGGAATACCTATGGTTGGAGCTTCGGGGGCGATCGCCGGGGTCATGGCTGCCTATTTATTACTTTATCCAAACTCGAGAATCGTCACTCTCCTCCCGGTATTTTTTTTCTTTACTTTTATCGAAATTCCCGCATTCATTATGGTGGGTTTATGGTTTTTGTTTGAGTTAGTTCGTGCAGTCGGCGAACCGGTAGGTCAAGTAGCACGTCTGGCACACGTTGGTGGCTTTATTGCTGGTGGTTTAATGACACCCTATTTCAAGAGTGAAGTCGAAAAGATACGGCTTTTTGATTATTTTAGGTGATTTTTGGCCTGGGTTTTGGCCAGAAGTCTGAAAGTTCATTATTACGGGAAACTTGACTAGAACAGCGACTCGTAATTTTGAGGACTGAGCAGTAGTCCTCTTTTTTTACGAATTTCACGAGATTAGAGTAAAAAAACTACTTCATCTCCTCGGCTAATTTTGGTGAGAAGTGCTCCAAAGACGTCTCCTGATTCAGTGCCAGGATGTAGTTCTGAGATCACTACATAATGCATTTGAGAGTACTTTGATAGTTCTCTATCAAGGTGTGTAATTGGAGTTGGTTGATTTGGTTACAGCAAGTAACTATACTTTAGCCTAAGCCAGGGTGGCGGAATTGGCAGACGCGCGGGACTCAAAATCCCGTGGTTCTTAT
>CAZTJJ010000030.1:0-15637 GCA_964614065.1 uncultured Thermotogae bacterium | reverse complement strand
AAGCAGTAGAGCAATTACAGCAAAAAGATAGCCAGGAGGATCTAGTTCAAACTGCTGTAGACGTAGCGGAGAACATGCTCGATTTCGAGAGCTGCGACATCAGTTTAGTGGAAGGTAACTATCTTGTCCCCAAAGCGACATCATCTGCCATAAAACCCGATGAAACAAACAAATTCACACTGGAGGAGGGGCTGGCTGGGGAGACTGTCAGGGAAAGAAAGACAATGTGGGGCAAAGATCTGTCCGAATATCCTCAAGCCAAGCCCTCCAGCAGCGAGTTCAAATCTTTTATCAGTGTGCCCATCGGAGACCTGGGATGTTTCCAGGTTGTCTCAAAGAAATCAAATCACTTTACCAAACAAGACGTAGAACTTTCCGAGATACTTATCGACCATCTCTACCAGGAACTAAGGCGCGCCCAACTCGAGGAACAACTGCGCCATCAAGCAACCCACGACCCACTAACAGGAGTATTTAACCGTCGTTACTTCAACGAGGCCCTACAAAAAGAGGTAGATAGAAGTAAAAGATACGGTCATTCGCTGGCATTTATCATTTTAGATATCGACGACTTCAAGAAAGTCAATGATAACTACTCACATTTAATCGGGGACAAAGTTTTGCAACAAGTCGCGGAGCTGCTCCAGAAAAACGTTCGCGACGCTGATTCAGTGATAAGATATGGTGGTGACGAGTTTCTGATCATGATACCGGAAACAGACAAAGTAATCAACAACATGGCGAATAGATTAAATGAGAAGTTGGAAGAATGGAACGAAAAATCCGAACTGGTAGATATCCCCGTAACTGCAGCAATAGGTAGAGCTTCCTGGAATCCAGAACAGAACGAAGACATAGAGGAAGTTTTAGCCAGGGCCGATTCACAGATGTACCTAGAAAAGAAAAGTCCCAACTAACTATTCATTTAACCCTTCTAACACGTGTTCTAACCAGTCAGTGAGATCGTTATACACTTCTTCTCTATTCAACTCATTGATGAGCTCATGTCGAGCATCCGGGTACAGTTTATACCCTACGTTCGTAAGCCCCGCGTTTCGATATTTCTTCGCCAAATCTTCGATTATTCGGCCACCTACCGGGTCCTCCGATCCAGAGATAAATAAGATAGGTAAGTTCCTTGGTATAGCCGGGTAATTATTCGGGTTGGATACACGCTTCAACCCGTAGACAAAATCGTCGTAGAAACCGGTGGTACAGCTAAACCCACTTCGATCGTTATTCACATATTCTTCAACAATTTGTTTGTCCCTGGTAAGCCAGTCAAATGGAGTGTCAGCTGAATCGATATCTCGGTTATTGGAAGAAAACATTATCTTCTCTAGCACTTTACTCTCGGCAAGCTTGCCCCTAAACAATCTTTCCAGCTTGGCCAGAGGGGTAAGCAATTTCAGTAGATTTCCTTTTAACATACTGGTCCCCGAAAGTACAGCTCCTCCAATTCCTTCACCGTACTTAGTGATATAATCTCTCGCGACAAATGAACCCATGCTGTGGCCAAAGAGGAATACGGGTAAATTTCCGTTACGCTCCCTGATAAGCTGCCTAAGCCGGTACAGATCTTCAACTAGCTTATTCCAACCACCTTTGTCAGCCAAATGTCCTGGCTTCTGTGAATTCTTGACGGCAGTATCTCCATGACCTCGTTGATCGTAGATGTAAGTATTAAAATTGTTCTCGCAAAGCCTCTCGCCAAACTCTTCGTACCTCTTTCTATGCTCGGCCATGCCATGAATAACAAGTATAGTCCCTCTGGCAGAACCTGAAACGTATCTTGTCGCGTAGAGATCCAGCTGATCGCTACCCCGAAAGGTAAATTTTTCCTTAGTCATACACTAAGTGTAATTGGAAATCACGTTTGGGCAAGTCAAGCATCTCCATCATCAATTTCCGCACTCTATTTGTACCCCTACTGTAGCTTCTTTTTGATAAACTAAATATTGAAGGCACCACAGACCAAGTTCGGGACTCCGTTAAAAAATGCATCCTGGGCGCCTCTCGCGATGGCGGTCACGTGCTTTCTTCTTCTAACACCATCCACTACGACGTAGATCCCGACAACTATATTACCATGCTTGAAGCTCTTCGCGAGTTCGGCGAGTACTCTATATCCTGTCGTTAACTGCGTTGATCATGAAGAATTTATGGATGTCGGAAGCTTCTCTACAGCTACAGAAGAAGCCTCACTCGCCATGTGGTTCTCTATGTGAAATAGCGCTACCAGAGGCGGGAGCCACCGCCCGGCGTACAGAATGTGGTAGAACGAATAGATATCGGCATGGATCACTTCAACAATTATTCTATCCAGTAACCAAGCGATCAATAATGATAGCTAAAATGACAATGCCTATTCCCGCTTCAAAACCCATTCCCACATCAATCCAGGACAACGATCTTAACACTTCCTGTCCAAGACCTTTGGCACCAATCATTGCTGCAATAACCATCATGGATAGAGACATCATAATGGTCTGGTTGATTCCAACCATGATAGACGAGGTAGCCAGCGGAAATTCGACCTTCCACAGCATCTGCCAGGAGTTCGCACCAAACGCCTTTCCTGCCTCTATGATTTCCCCGGGAATTTCTTCGAAACCTAATCTGGTTAACCGAACTGCAGGCGGGGTGGCGAAAACGAAAGTCGCGGCAATTGCTGGTACTTTACCCAAGCCGAAGAACATCATAGCAGGTATTAGGTAGACAAAGGGAGGAATTGTCTGCATGAAATCCAGAATGGGCCGGATAATTGTAAACGCTATCTCGCTGTGCGCAGTCAAGATTCCCAGTGGTATACCGACGCCTACCGATAGAAGTGCAGCAGTCAGGACAAGAGATAGCGTCATAATAGTTGCTTCCCAAAGGCCCAGATTAAACATCAATAGCAGGGCTACAAAGGCGAATAAGCCATGCTTCCAACTCCTGACAAAAACCATTAACACAGCGATCAAAACGATAAAGAGGAGAACAGGAATAGACAGGAACACAAAATCCAGGGCATTAGAAACACTTAGTAAAAAATCAGAGAAGGCTTCCAGGGGTACAGCTAAATTGGTGGTCAAAAAGTCTATTGTAGACTCTACGCCAGTATCCACCGGAAGCTTGATTTCCAAAAAAGACATCAAATGTTCATACCAGTGAACTAGAACCATCACTATCACCCAAACTTGCCGAGGAAGCCCCGTATCTTGGGGCGGGGTTATTGACTCAAGAGAATTACATATTAAATTCAAGGCCCGCCCTCTTAAAAGAAAAAGGCGGGCCATACTAAACTATTACTCGTACTTTGCTCTTATAACGTCACGAGCTCGGTCTCCATTTACAGACTTGATGTCATACACCCAGACGTCAACGGCATCCAGATGATTCTTGATCCATGTTTCAGCAATATCTTCCGGTTCGTTTCCGGCATAGGTATACTCGTATATCCAGTTACTCTGCCATGCCGGCGTAACCTTAAACTGCTTAAAGAAGTTGTAGGCGTTTGGCATATCTTCATGTAAACCAGTTCTAGAGAGAGTCCAAACAACCTCTTGTCCTGGTTCAGGCCAAATCCTCTCTGGATCTTTTAGATACTTGAGCTCCCACTCAATGTTCATCCAATGAGGCTTCCAAC
This sequence comes from uncultured Thermotogae bacterium, assembly GCA_964614065.1. Lineage (GTDB taxonomy): Bacteria > Bipolaricaulota > Bipolaricaulia > M55B111 > M55B111 > M55B111. The sequence continues at coordinate 12,006 of CAZTJJ010000030.1, read as the reverse complement.
CGAGGAACACTATCCAATCTTCATTCTTGGCAGCCTTCTTTACCTGTGAGAGCATTCCGGCGGTACTACTCGCGATAAAGTCCCAGTCGCCCAGGCCGTAGGTATCGTTCTCTATAGCATCAATATCGATCTTGTTTCCCTCGTTTCCCGGTTCTATCCCGTAAAACTCCGGCTGACCGTCGTCGTTTAGATCAAATTTGTCCCGGAATTCCGGCTTGTCCAAATCTGCCAGAGAATGAACACCTGCATCCCAGACGTACTTGGGCACGGCGTTTCGATACACCGTTTCGTTAAGGTTAACGGCTAGCTTGTCGATGGTGCCATCTTCGAAATATGGACGTAGATACGTCAACATCGTCGGTATCCAGCCACCGAGAAATACATCCAGGTCGTCGGTAGATAGAGCCTTGTAAGTTGCAGGAACTTGAAGCTGGATAGCTTCGACTTTGTAACCTAAGGTTTCTAACAACAGTTTAGCCACCTGGGTCTTCACAGTCACACCAGGCCAATTTATGTAACCAAACCTGACTTCCGGCTGCTTAGCCTGCGCGATAAGACCTCCACCAATTAAGAACACAAATATCAAAGACACTACTAATAGATAAAAAAGTTTCTTTCTCATAAATACCTCCTGATACTGTAATCGGGAATCATCAAAACGTTTTCTTCACCGATATTCGTATCACCTCCATTGATCAATGAGTTTCTAATCCTCCACTGATATTTATGGCTTGTCCGGTCATCCACTCGGTAGCGGGTGAAACCAAAAATCCAACTACATCCGCTACGTACTCCGGCTGACCAAACTTTCCAAGTGGAATTCCAGCAATTGCTTCCTCTTCGATTTCTTCACTAGTTTTACCGGTAGCTTCTGCCCACTGATCCAGGAAAGCCCAGTGCATGTCCGTTTCTATGTAACCTGGACAGACTGCGTTCACGTTTATCCCATCTCCAGCCACTTCCTTGGCCAGCCCCCTTGTAAAACCTACCACTCCGTGCTTGGCAGCAGAATAGGCAACCAGCTCGGAATATCCAGATTTACCAGCATCTGAGGAGATGTTCACTATCTTTCCATGCCCCCGTTCTAACATTCCCGGAAGAATTTCATAGGTATACATATACATGCTATCCAGGTTCAGGGCCATGTATCTTCGCCAATCCTCCATTTTCATCTCGGTGAATTTAATTGCTTCAAACAATCCCACGTTATTGACCAGAATATCGACTTTGCCAAACTTCTGATTTGCTTTTTCCGAAACTTCCTTTACATCCCCCTGTTTGGTCGCGTCCCCCACAGTTACCAGGACTTCGCCACCGGCACCTTCGATCTCTTTACCCACCGATTTAGCTTTCTCCTGGTCAATATCGTTAACCACTATCTTGGCACCCATCCCTGCAAGCTTTTTAGCTATAGCTTCGCCATTTCCGGCTCCCGAACCTGTAACTAAAGCCACATCTCCTGTTAATTGACCTTCTGACATTTACTCTACCTCCTCATGCAAATTCTACATATTTTGTGCAAATTGCTCTAAATTGAGTTCAGTAACCTTTTCCGACTTTGGTTTACCATCCCGGTCCCAACCTCTCAATTTGTAGTAACGGCTTAACATCTGTTCAAAATCTTTCTGAGTAATGTAGTTTCCCTTTGCAGGGCCCTCCCCTTTTAATGGAGTTTTCATTCTTTCCGGCAATTTGTCATCTTTTCGAGAGAATCCTTCTCTTACGTTATACAGACGACTCAGGTTCCAAATGCGTTCCCCTACTATTTCTAAATCTTTCTCTGAGTAGTCGTAACCAAACGCCGATAACCAATCTTGTACCTGCTCTAACTGATAGGCAGTAAAGTCACACGTTATTAAGGAATAGGTCATACTGCGAAGATTTTGGTCCGGGATTACCGCTTCGGGATGTCCCTGAATGGAGTAAGGATCTCTTTCCCCACCTAAAGCATCAGTGCTGATTGGATAGGCACGTTGGTGGCAGGCACCCCTGTCGCTTGTCGCGTAAGCCAAAGCCATGCTAAATGAACCCCGGGGCTCAAAAGACGGAAATTCCAGACCTTTAATCTCTACTGAAGCTTCCTGGGCCTTTCCGCCGTAATGTTGCCCCGCATACTTAGTACCTTCCGCCAGCAAATCACCAATCCCCTCTCTACAGGCAATCTTCTGAACGAGATCGGCAGCTTCGTCCCCGTCTCCGAAGTCAATTTCATAACCGATCAAGCCTTTTTCGGAACACTCCATTGCCCAGCTAATAGCGTTGCCCGTACTAATTGTATCTAGCCCAAGGCCGTCACACAGATCTCCTATCCTGGCGACATCCTCGAGATTTGCTATCTCCGTAAGTGAACCGTTCATCACGGTAGTTTCGTATTCAGGCCCCTTATTTGTTTCCCACTCGTTTTCTGTGCCTGCGGCAAACTTCAAGTTATAGCCACAAGCAATAGGGCATAAATAACATGATTCCCGGTTAGCTGTAACGTTCGCAACTGCTTTGTCATCTATCTCATTTGCCCTTTTGAATCGCCCTTTTGTCCAGTTTCTGGTGGGCAATGCCCCTACTTCGTTCATTGGGGCCAGGGTACCAATAGTCCCTTCTTCGCGAGCCCACTTTGTATTATCACTGGTACTCAAGTATTTGAGTTGCTCCCTCTGTAAATCACCCAACCTGGGCAACTCGTCCGGCTTGGAGGTTCTCTTTACGAATACAGCTTTTAAATTCTTCGATCCCATAACCGCCCCTGCCCCTCCCCGGCCGGCGTGATGCGTGCCACCATCTGAAGAGATAGTGGAAAATTTAACCAGGTTTTCTCCAGCAGGACCAATTGAGGTCTCCAAGAATCCCTCCTTTGCTGAAGCCATCTCCCTTGTGGTTTTTCCAAGATATTCACTACCATCCACTAGCCCTACATCCCCTTGATCGATCTCCAAAATCACTGGATCTTTGGATTTACCGGTAATGATAATCGCTCTGTAATCGGGGAGGTTAAACCTCAAATGGCTGGGAAAATGTCCACCAGAATAGCTATCCAGAAAAGTCCCTGTAAGGGGTGATTTCGTGACCACACAGTACCTGGAGGCACCTGGAGCAATACCCAGAAAAGGTCCCCAGGTGAAGATCAGATTGTTCTCGGGCGAAAGGGGGTCAACATTCGGCTCGTTATTCTCAAAAAGCAGCGCTGCCCCAAGGCCTTTTCCACCGATAAATCTCTTTAGCCAATCATTGGGAAGGGTTTCCGTGAATACCTCGCCTTCTGTCAAGTTTACGCGTAATAACTTATCTTGATCGATCTTAGTCACCTCACTCTGATAACAAAGTAAAACTGAAATTAAGGATATCTGATTAGGTAGTATTTAGATAGTATTATATTCTTATACTGAGGATATATCAAATCAACAGAATGACGTCAAAGATATGAAATAGAGTGTGTAGGAAGTGGTTAGGTTAAGACTTTTTATTCTCTTATCGAGCGGTCATGATTGCTGGGGACTTGAAGGTGGCCACTGCAGCCAGAACCGTTAAGCTACCAATAGCAAACAACAATGGGATGATACCAGCTGGCAATCCAAACAATAAATTCGGCGTTACACTGACCGCCAGGATGGCACCCATAGATATTGCGGACCCGGTCAATTCCAGTATAAGCCAGGCCAGGGCAATCTCGTGTATTCCATCCCCGAGACGAGAGAGGAGCTGCCCCAGCCAAAGATTCATGAAATCTCGGTTTTCCAGAGTTTCTAGCATATAACTCCTTCTACTTGACCAGCATTATCTCTACGTGGCTCTTCCCTTCCTTGATATCGACAAGTTTACCGTCAAATGCTCCTTTTTTGATTTGCTCCATCACTTTGTCGATACTCACACCCTTTTCGTCGAGCTTCTCCTTTGCACTGGCAGGAATGAAACTTTTCAGCATCTTAACTAGCTGCATGGGAATAGAAATATTTACCTCTTCTTCGCCTGCTTCTGTCACGATAATCTTCAGCGCGCTTGCCTCTTCGGTACTTCGTACCGGTATAGCTCCACTGCTGCCTGACTCTACACTATCTTCCACCGTAGACAGAAGCTCTTCGGCTTCGTCTACGTTGATTTTTCCCTCATCCAACATTTTTAGTATTCTCTTTCGTTCTTCGCTCATTTGTGATCCCTCCTCAAAGGTTCTTTAGTTTTTTTATGGCTTCGCTGTACTCTATGTCGCCCTTTTCCAGTGCAGCCAGTACATCAACTCGTTCTTCCGCTTTGATATCTTCCGGGCTCTCTTCCGGGCTAAAACCGAGAGCCTGGATAACTTTGTCCAGCTTCTTTCGGACTGTGGGATAGGAGATTCCCATTTCTTCCTCGACCTCCTTGATATTCCCTCTCAATTTGATGAATACCTCTACAAACTCCAGCTGTTCCGGGTCCAGTTGAGAAAACTTGCCAAGTTCGAACTTCCCACTTACCTTGGTGTGACAGTGTGGACATTCCAGCTCCGTCACCAACATATCCGCTCCGCAGACCGGACACTGACCAATTATTTTATTTGCCATGTTTTATCACGTCCCGAAGTTTAACTTCTGAAAGGATTATACAGCTGTATATTAAATAAGTCAAGAGTTGAGTTAAGAAGATTAACACCGAGGTTAATATTATTAATCTTTGGTTGATTTTACCGCAATTAACAGGGAGGCGCTTTCTCCCACTCTAGCCAAGACTATATTTCCACATTCTGGCTATTTCGTTCTACTTGATTCATAAAATGTGGGTCATAACGGTATATGGGGAATAGTGAGAGGACCGATCGTAAATCATAGGACGTTTGATCACCAGAAATTATCTATGAAACGTACAAACAAGTAATGTGCAAGGATAACAAAAAGAGGGCCGGCCCGAGCCCATTTCTCCACCGACTACCTTTTTCCTTCTTTAATATAGAAAGCTGGGCGTCAAACGAGGGTAGATATTTAAAAGCGCTATCCTCTCACCAAGCTGGATAATCATTTCAATCTCAACCCTAATCCTGGCACTGGGCAGAAGCTTACGTTCCACTAGCCTTTCTATCCAAATAGTAGAGCCGCTCCAAGTGGCTTATGAATACCGCAGCTGTGTCCCGGCTCAAGCCGTTGATACCAGAATCGCACCTAGCACGATAAGCAAAGCGTTCACTCCAATCTTCCACGTTATTTTCTCGATTCCTTTCAAGAAAAAGTATGCAAGCAGTACCGTAAAAAGGGGTCCCACTCGCATTAACGACGCGTAGACGGTTGCCGAGACATACTGAACGGCGTATATAGCCAGTATTGGAGAAACTGCCCACGCAATCCCTGCCACTACGTAGTAAGTGAACCTTTTGTTAATTTCTACCTTAATTTTTGGGTGGGTAATTAGTAAATACAGAACGTAAAAGCTGAAACCGGTTAAAAACCGAATGAAAGATCCCTGCAGGGGAGTAGTCCCGAAGTCCATGCCAATTTTTCTGAGAATGGGATGAAGACCAAACATGATCATCCCGTAAAAGGCCAGAGCCAGGCCAAGCAGTGAACTAATATTTGCTTTGCTATTAACATCCGAATTGCCACTGTAAATAAAGTAGGAAAGAGAGGACGCTCCAACTACTACTATTCCCATTCCTATCCCCAGCTGTAAATTGATTACCTCACCCAGCAACAATACACCGAAAACGGCAGTTACCAGCGGGCTGGCTGAGGTCAAAGCGTGAGTCCGGGACGCACCGATTCCGTGAGTCGCCCTGGTAATAGAAACCCTTGCCAGTAACCCTCCTCCAAAACCACCGGTGACAATAAACGGAAAGGCTCCTTTGAATGTCAACCCTTTCAATCCTATACCTATTGACCAAAGCAGAACTCCCGAAAGGACCACTCCTATAAAAAGTCCAAGCACTATGAAGAGTTTATAATTAGCTGTTTCTAAACCTTGCTTTACGGCAACGTAACCGACAGCACTAAGCAAAGCCGCTGCCAAAGAAAGAAGAATTCCGATAAGCATAATGAAAGTAATCTAGGGGATAGACAGGTTTTTTGCAATGTAATAATTCTATAAAGTTAATAATCCATGAAGCAATCCGGGTGGCGGTAAGTTGAAATCGAGCGAAGAACAAATGGGAAGGTTTATACCACTCACAACAGCGGCCATAGAAAGGGGCGCCTATCGTTGGACAGTAGTGGAGTCCGGGCGTTATTACGGGAGCGCGGTGACTCCCTCTGCATTTGTCTATTGTGCAGGCTGGGTGCCTCCGCCCAGCCAAAAGCTAATTTCAAAAAATCACAGCAGCATGAGTCCCCTGCTCATGCGGAATGTTACAAGCGAAACCTACGGCCGAGCGTGGGAGCTCGCCCTGCTATTCCAATATATGGTAGCTCAAGTCCCCATGCCCGGGCGGAACAACGGGCATCGAAAATCCTACCGATTTCTCCTTACTCCGTTAATCCCCATTTATCGGGATCAAAATCACCCAGGTTCTCCGGATCAAAAACACTGTCCGGAACGTCCTGATCGGGTCTTTCCCGTTTCTCGTAGATTACGGTAGTGGAGGCACCGGAATCCATGACAGTGGTAACCAGTTTCTTGGTCACCGTCTTTTCTTCAAAAGTAGTTAATTCTTCAACTTTCATTTCCTTTTCTAGTTCTCCGGTATCGTTGAAGTTCTTGGTGTGCAAGAGTACCCAGTTGTCCTTGCCCACCCAGATGGTCTCAGTCGGGTACTGAGGATTTGCGTCCTCCTTTGCAGTCAGCTGCAACTTGTACACAGGCACCGACTGGTCCCCGACTTGTACCGTAGTCTCCTCTACAATTTCAGCATTGTATTCTTCGCTCATGCTCCAGCTGCTGACTTCTTCGAAAGATAGAGTGCTATCGGCAAAACTGCTTTGCTTCTTGGAAGCGGTAAGTTCCTTGGGCTCTCCCAGCGCGGAAAGATACAACCACATTCTCGATTCCCCTTCTTCGGTTTCCTTGGTCAGAAAAATCGTCCCCTTCACGAACTCTGGCTGGAGATAATACACCAGAGTGCGGTCGGGTTCTCCCTTTTTCTTTCGAGCCAGAGCCCCGAACTTATAACTGGAAGTAGTCCCGTCAGCGTTGACGTTGTTAAAGGTAAGAACAGACATTATCTCGCCCTGACTAACGATCTCGCTTTTCTGATCTACCTTTTCCAGGATTTCGCTCCCAGACAGATCCCCAGCAGCAAGTACACCCCCACTAACCGACAAGAGCAAAACGGTAGTCAAAAGCACCGCTATAGTACCAAAATGTATGCGTTTATGTTTCATTATAATCACCTCTAAATGTTCTAATCGGGCCGTCCAACTTCATCATATCAACAATCTATTTTCCCAACAGTTTCGGCTTGAACCAAAATAGGATCGCCGGTATTACGGTAAAGGTACTGACCACACTGACCACCATGGCCATTGCCAGCAGAAACCCGACAGTGGTGATGGAGCTAAAAGTGGATAACCCAACCACCGAGAATCCCAGTGCCAGCGCCAGTGCATTTGACAATATTCCCTTTCCCGTGGTTCTCAGGACCGTGGAGAATATGTCCACTTTGTCCCTTCCTTCTTCGTACTCTTCTTTAAACCGGTCGATCAGGTGAATGGCGTAATCTATACCTATACCGATCATTATGGAGCTAACTATCAGGTTGACTAAATTTAACGGAATACCACTAAATCCCATAATACCAAAGTTTATCACCACAGCAGATACCAGAGGCACCAGACTGATAAACCCGGCCGTAAACGACCACATTATTAACCCCACAATGAAGCCAGCTACGAGAATGGTGGTTACCAGGCTAATGATCTGGCTGGAAGCAACTTTGCTAGACATCTCGTCTTGAATTGCGGTACTTCCCACCATTGTGGCATCAATAGAGGTAAAGTGCTGGTCGATGTACTCCTTTACAGAGTTAACTAGTTCAGTTATTTCCGAGCTCGTGGACTGATCGTACAGTGCCGTAATCTCTCCGGCCGAATAATCCCCGAGGGCCAATCGTCCCACGCTTCCACCCTGAAAACTGAACAAAAGGAGCAACTGAGAGGTTAGCTTTTGATCGTCCGGTATCCTGTAGTAAGAAGAATCACCACCGTGAAATTTCTGATTGAGTTCCTTCACTATGTTTACAATAGAAGCAGTTTTATTAATCTGTAAACCTTTCTTGGTTTTGAGCCATTCCTGGAACCTGTCCATCTTCTTTAAGACTTCCGGTTCCTTCAGGCCGTCCCGCCTACCTGTGTCAATCTCCACAAGTAATTGCTGTGAGCCGGCGAAGTTTTCGTCCATTGAATTCATTCCTTGAGTCATTTTGCTATTCTTGCCGATAATAGCCGTATAGGAAGTATTTACCTTAAGAGTGAAAGCACCGGCAATAAATACAACCAGAATCACCACAAACACAGCTACTACCAGCTTACTTTTATTGGACACAACCCGGGCAAAGAAGTCTACAAAGGAAGCAGTACCTGATTTGAAAAACCTTAAAAAGCCAGGCATTTCCTTTTTCTTCTGGAAAGATAGCAAGGAAAGAATTGCCGGAACTAATGTTAGAGAAAGCACCACGGCAATCATAACACCCACGGCAGCAAAGATACCGAACTGTCGTTCAGGAATGAGAAACGCTGTAACCAGAGACAGGAAACCCGCAGCCGTAGTCAACCCGGTCATGGCCACAGGAGAATACATGGAAGTAACTGTTTCCACGATGGTCTGCTTTTCGGATAATTCCCTCTCGGATAATTCGTAATACTTGTTCAGAACGTGTATGGAGTAGGCACTTCCTACGGCGGCCAGAATCACGGGAAGAATAAACGAGACCATGGTCAATGGGATACCGGTCAGGGCCATTAGCCCCACGGTCCAGGTTATGCTCAACGCAACAACCAAAAGGGGGAGCAGTACACCACGTGGGCTTCGAAAAGTAATGTAAAGAACCAAAATTATCGCCAGAAAGACCAGGGGAAGAAGGATTACTAAATCCTTAACTATGAATTCGGCAAAGGCAGAATTCAGGTAGGACTGACCGGCCAGATCTATTTGCTCCGGCCCCTGGTAGTTGGCCATGATTTCGCGGACTTGACCTGCGATTTCCTTGGAATTGACGCCGGTTTTTAGTTCTACAGATAGTGCGGCAGCATCTCCTGAACCGGATACAACCCGATCCTGGAGCAGCTTGCTCCCTAGCAGTTTCTCCCTGAACTTGTCCATTTCCTCATCGTTTTGCGGAACGTTGCCCCCCGCAGAGGCTGGACCGACAATAATGCTCTTTTCCTCCCCCACTATGACCTGCGAGTTTAGCGGTCCGTCTACGCTTTTTATCCCTTCCAGGGCAGCTATATTGTCCCGGAGCTTCTTTATCCTGCTCAGCACATCCTTATCAAATATGGCCCCTTCCGGTTTAATGCTTACCTGAAGATAGCTTACGGAGCCGTATTTTCTTTCGGCCACTATTGCTGCCTTGACGGCCTCGTTCGAGGGGGAGAGATACTTCTGAAATTCCGTGACCATATTGATTTGGGGGATGAAAAAGCCAAATGCCACGGTAACCAAAAGAGTGAATATTATGATCTTCCAGGGATTGTCTTCTATCCAGCGTCCGACAATCTTCATCTAAGAATCCCCTCTTTTACGAATAGACTGGAAAAGTATGCCGGGATCAAATCGTCGTCTACTCCCACCGAGGTGACTTTTCCAGCAAACGCCTGATCTATACCATTCTTTAACTGGCTCATCATATTTTCCACTTTCGCTCTCATTTCTACAGGCAGTGATGAGAAAGGGCGAGTAACGATCCAGACCTGGTTGATCAGATTTGTTTCGATTGTATGGGGTACGATGATAACTGCATCCACTCCGAGACCTTTCTCTTCCTTCAAGGGATTTTCGGTGGGATGGTCCACGTCCGCCATTTTCGTAAGGACCTCGATATTGGGTCGGGTCTTAACGACTCCAACCAGACCCTGGATTCTCATTGAAATTTCAAATGATTCCGACTCGTCAACAACCATCAATCTCCACTTTTGATTTGATTCTTGTGCTCCTGCTAGAAGCGCAAATGACATTACTAATGCTACCGCTGTAAGTAAAACCAGATATTTGTTTCTCATCTTGATCACTCCGTTTGATCGGGTTTTTTTAATCCATTCCAGAAAAACTCCGCCAGTTCTTTAGGAGCTCTCTGAAATATCTTTGCCTCCCCTTCTTGGTTCTTTAATATTCCCACAGCAATTGTCGATTCCACCGCCCCAAACAATGCAGATGCTGCTATAGTGGGGTCGCAGTCCCGAATTTGGTCCTCCTTCAGTGCCTGTTTGACTAGCTCCTCCACGTAGTGGATAACCTCCGCGTAGCTCTTGTTAAGCTCTCTCCCCAGAGTGCTTCCCGGCTTAAATCGCTCCTGTATTATCACCTGCATCAATTCCTTATGGTTGGTTAATCTAGAGAAATGCCGTTCCAGTATCCGCTCGATCTGTTTAATCAAGGGAAGATCTCCCCGGGAGAGCTCTTTGTAAAACTCCCTTCTATCAGCAAATTCCTCAGTGTAGATATCCAGGAGTATCTCCTGCTTGCTGTCGTAGTAGTTGTAGATAGTTCCCACGGAGATCCCTGCTTCTGCCGCTACTTCTTTGGGTCTTGTCTGAAAGTAACCCTTCTCAGAAATAACCCTGGTGGCCGCCTCCCGTATTGCCGCCTTTCTGGTGTTCTCGTTTTCCTTCCCCATAATTACCCCCAATGATGAATGAACGTTCATTTAATTATATAACCTCCTTATCCAGTGTCAAGCCCGGTGTTGTGAGTGGTAGCTTTTCATAGCCTGGGTTCCCGGCGAATTGAGGATGAAAAGCAGGGTGAGCTCCCATGCTCGCCCTGCTTAGGCGGAAATCACATTCCCAAACACAGCAGCATGAACTCCCACGCTCATGCGAAATGTTGCAGGCACACCACATCGCTCAAGTATCAATTATCGCTAGGCGGCGCTTTCCAGGGCCGCTGTTGTGATAGGTATAAATGTTCCCCTTTGTCCTTTGGTAAATGTAACGTATATAGGACCGAAGACAAACATCCAACACTTCAACCTTGGTAAACATCAGGGTTCGAAAACCCTGACTATCGTGTGATGTGCAATTCGATCTCCCTTTTGCCGCCTGTGTCACCGTACCAGCAGTATGAGCCCCCACACTCATGCGGGATGTTAAACGGAATGATGTATACATCAACTTTCAGCTCCCGTTGAAGGAAAGACGAAAACACGTCCTGCCCGACTAACCAGCCAACAAGAGAGTCGAGCAAACCATGGATTCTTCCAGGCAGGTCGTCCCCTCCTCCTGTCCAATTCCGCGACTAAGGAAAATCAGGAACCGTAACTCAATCCAAAGAAAAAAGATGGAGTTTACGTGCCATCTCCTTCCAGAAGCTGAGAAAACCCCCAGAGTAAGGCCGCAATTCCCGTCGCCACTCCGAGAAGCCCAGAAACCAGAAAAACGGTCGAAAAGCCGAAATACGACCTGACCACTCCGAGGACGAGGGGTGAAAGCATCTGTCCGGCGTACTTGGCGATATTGTTTGCCGAGGACACTCCACCCAGCCGCCCCTCAGGTGCGACTTCGGTAACGAGCGTGTTTATCTGGGGCTGGTAAAACCCCCTACCCAGACCAAATATCAACAACGAGAAAGCAATCCATAGAAGTATTCCCTTCACCGGCAGAAGTAGAAAGCCGATCCCTGAGATCAGAAAACCCAAACCCACTAAGTACGTTTCGTCGGTTATCTCCGTTAATTTGCCGGACTGCAAAGCGACCGCTATTGTCGCCACGGCCTGGACCGCCAGGAATACCCCCGTAAGTGCCTCCGAGACGCCAAACGCGCTGCTAAGACGCTGCGGTATAAAGGTTACCACGGCGTAGACCAGAAAGAAGGACAGAAAGTTCAAAAACAAAACCGCCTGCACGTCGGTTCCCTTGCCCGCCTCCTTCAGCGGTTTTAAGTATTCGCCGATAGAGATGTCGGCTT
>CAZTJJ010000029.1:0-16062 GCA_964614065.1 uncultured Thermotogae bacterium | reverse complement strand
GGTGAGTACGAAATTGGCGACAGGCTACCCACCGAGGAAGAATTGGCGGAAAAGACAGGGGTAAGTAGAGCATCAGTCAGGGAAGCATTGGCTGCCTTAAGATTAGGGGGATTAATACGTACCAAGGTGGGTAAAGGAACGTTTGTGGAGCAGGTTCCGATTCAGGATGATTTAAGGGATAGGATACGAAATCTTTTGGTTGACAACCCAAAACCTTTGGAATTACAGGAGGCCCGGGCGGCATTCGAAGTAGGAGTCGTAGAGGTAGCTGCAAGAAAAATCTCTAAGGAGGACGAGAAAAATATCGAAGGTACTTTGGAGGAGATGGATTCTGCGGCTGAAGAGGACAATTACCAGGCATTTTTGAACCTTCACAAGCAATTTCATCTCCAGATAGCAAAGGCCACTCAAAACAAAGTCATTGAAGATACTTTAACACACCTTCAGGGTATTATGAACGACCAAATGTGGCGAAGACTAGAAGAGATGCACTATCTCCCAAACAAGCATAATTATCTGATGGAGTCAGTTCGGATTCACAAAGGTATATTCTTGGCCGTAAAAGATCACGATACCTCATTGGCCATGGATAGAATCAAAGGTCATTTCGAGAGATATTCGTAATTTACCAAATTAGGAGAAAAGGAGAGAAAAGAGTAATGTTATCAAGTGAGGAGAAGCGGAAAATTTACCACAAAGCCTTACATGTTCTTCAAAAATTTGGAGTAGAGATCAGACACCCGGAAGCACTGAAACTACTCGATGGAGCGGGGGCAAAGATAGATGGCCAGCTAGTGTATCTGGAACCTTTCCATGTGAGACGAGCGTTAGCATCAGCTCCGAAATTCATACCAATTTACGATCGTAATGGGCAGCTGTCGCTCGCACTTGGAAGTGAAGCAAATTACTTTGGTACGGGGTCCGATAACCCGAATACGATCGACCTCGAGACGGGTAAAAGAAGGAAAAGCACACTCGAGGATGTTGAAAATCAGAGTCTTTTAGTTGATTTCCTCCCTAACATAGATTTCCTGATGAGTATGGCTCTGCCTTCGGATGTTCCGGCAAAGCTGGCAGACTTATATCAATTTCAGACAATGGTTACCAACTGTTCCAAACCCTTTGTATTTACCTCTGCGGACAATCGTAACACTCTGGATTTGATGGAGATGGCAAAAGTCGTGGCTGGAGGAAGTTCTGCTTTGAAAGAGAAGCCGTTTTTTGTCCAATACACTGAACCCACCAGTCCTCTGGAGGGTTCAAAAGATGCTCTGGGTCGACTTTTATTGTCCGCTGAAAACGGAATTCCCGCTACTTATACCTCGGGGACTCTTCCCGGGGCTTCCAGTCCGGCGACGCCCGCCGGTACGGTTGTCATGTCACTAGCGGAGGAGCTGAGTGGCGTTGTTGTCTCACAACTGAAGAGGCCGGGGGCTCCGGTCATAATTGGAGGAGCCGCCTCTCCAATGGATATGAAGACTGCAGCTGCATCGTATGGTCTTCCTGCCGCCCTGCTTATCGATCAAGCCTTGAGCGAGGTTAGCAAATATCTGGACATGCCAGTTTTTAGTGAAGCGGGTTTCAGCGACTCTAAACTGTTGGATGGTCAACAGACACTAGAAGCGTCCATTTCAATTTTTGCCATGTCTCAGACAGAGGCAGACCTGGTACACGACGTGGGCTATCTGGAGTCGGGGCAGACAGGCTCGTTGGAATCGGTAGTAGTTGGTAATGAAATTATCGGGTACGTTCGAAGACTCCAGCAGGGAATAAATCTGGACGAAGAACATTTGGCGATTGACGCCATAGGAAGGGTGGGTCCGGGAGGAAGCTACCTGACCGATCCGTCTACCCTTGCTACTTTTAAGGATTGGTACCAACCCAAATTACTGGATCGCCAGGGATACGATAGCTGGAAGGAGGAAGGTGGAAAGGATTTCGCTACCAGGGCCCGAGAGGAGGCCAAACATATCTTGAAAGATTACCAACCTGAAAGACTCGACGAAGACAAGGTCACCAAACTAGAAGAAATTATCAGCAAAAAAGAATCCTGAACTTTTGGAGTGCAATCTTTCGGTCTTCAGGTTTTGGGTAACCTGCAGGGGAAAATTCGTTCGCCGTAATAGTGTTTAAGTTAGGCTTTGGATAGCTGAGTTATTCCCGAAACTGGAAGATGGCGGAGATCCTTCACAGGCATACGGAAGGGGGCAATACATTGAGTCCTACTGATAGACTTGTCGAATTTATCTTGGGAACGTCTTGGTCACAGATCCCGGAGGGGGCAAAAGAAAAATCTAAACTGTGTTTGATCGATGCTCTTGGAGCGTCTATCGCCGGTAGTGGGACCCGGGTAGGGGAGATTGTGACCGGTTTTGTGAAAGATTTCTGGAATGGGGATGAGGCTACGGTAATTTTGAGTGGCCGGGCTTCGGTCATTGGTGCCGCTCTAGCCAATGGTTACATGGCCAATGCACTTGACATAGATGACGGAGCTAAATATACTAGAGGACATCCCGGAGCTCAGGTCATTCCGGTAGTTTTAGCTTTAAGCGAAAAGTACGACAAGACAGGGAAGGAGGCGCTTACCGGGATCGTGATTGCCTATGAGACCGCACACAGGGTTGGGCGATGTTGGCATAGGAAGTACGAAGATTACCGCTCGTGTGGTTCCTGGGGCTCCGTAGTTTGTGCAGGGGTCTCTGCGTACCTGATGGGTCTGTCAAAAGAACAAACCCGACACGCTCTAGCAATTGCCGATTATAATTCTCCGTATCTGCCAATGATGAGGGCCATTGCTCAGCCTTCGATGGTCAAGCATGGAACGGGATGGGGAGCGATGACCGGCGTTATTGCAGCGGAATGGGCGGCAAGGGATTTTACGGGTTCCTCCACTACTTTGGATAATGAAGACTGCGAGTCTTTCTTCGACGATTTAGGTGTGGATTATCTTGTAACTGATGGCGACGCAGTGGAGTTTAAACAGATTCCATCTTGTAGCTGGGCACATACCCCCATTAATGCTACGCGCGATCTGTTAAAAACCCAAGATATCAGCCCTGAAGAGATAGATAGTGTAAAAGTAGAGGGTTTTTATGAAATGGCCGCTTTGCATTCTGAGGTGCCCGATAAAATAGAGGAAGCTCAGTTTAACGTCAAGTGGCCTCTCGCAGTTGCCCTTGTGGATGGTGGGGTCAGTCCTGAAGGAATGTCAGAGGACAGGTTTGACGATGAAGATCTTATATCAATGGCGGATCGAATTAGCGTTGAAGAGTCCAAAGAGCTTACTCGCATGAATCGCTCTATCAGTGACGAAGCAGGAGAGACCGTTGCCTGGCCTGCACGGGTGACCGTGAAGACCCTGGATGGTAGAGTTGTCAATTCGGGTGTCGTATTGTCGGAGCCCGCCATTGACGCATCGTTTTCAGGCTTGGCAGATAAATTTAAACGGTTGTCGTCACCTCATGTGGGAAGTGAGAGAACAAGTGAAATTCTTAATAGAGTGAAAAACTTTGATCAGCTGGACAGTGTTTTTGACCTGACTGTTCTGCTGGAGAGCAGGTAGTTGTTTTGGTTAGGCTCAGGGTACAACTAAGGGATATTGTCTCCAAAAGTATCGTAGCTTGAATACTAATCTTTGGCTTTTGGCAGCTGGAAAAAGCTTAGGGTAAAAACGATCTGGCTTAGGAAGGTTTGAGCAATTGTTAGAATATAGTGGTAAGCGTTTCGTTCAGGCTTTAATAAGCATTTTGGTTGCTTCTGTGATCATTTTTCTGATTGCGGAGGCCCTGCCCGGAGATGTGGCACAGATGATCCTCGGTCAGTATGCCACTGAGGAATCCCTTGCTACACTGCGGGAGAATCTGGGACTTAATCAGCCGTTGCATTTTAGATATTTTGACTGGCTATCTGGAGTGTTGCGAGGCGATCTGGGAACGTCTCTGAGCAAGACCGGAGTCAAAGTAGCTCCTTTGTTATTGAGAAGGGCGCGCAATTCAATGATTTTGGCGGTTGGAGCTATGCTTTTCATTATCCCTCTATCATTTTTACTTGGTATTGTTGCCGGTATGCGGCCAGGTAGCTGGTTCGACCGTTTGATATCAGTAACCACGCTGGGTTTGATATCCTTTCCCTCGTTTATTACGGGGTTGGTTTTGATCCTTATTTTCTCCGTCCAGCTTGGCTGGCTTCCCGCATCTAGTTCGGTTGATTTGAGCGAAGGATTTGTCAATCAATTGCCTAAACTGATATTGCCCATTCTTGCCCTCTCTGGCGTGATGCTCGGCTATATAACCAGGCATATCCGGGCTAGTATGGTCAAAGTTCTCCGTTCCGAGTATACGAGGGCCGCTACCTTAAAGGGCATAGGTCGTCGATCAGTCATCACTAAACACGTTCTGCGTAACGCTTTGCTCCCTGCTGTTACGGTTATTGCGATTAATCTTGGTTGGTTACTTGGAGGAGCAGTCGTCGTTGAAGCCACTTTTAGTTACCCTGGAGTGGCCCGGTTGGTCCTCAATGCGATAAAACACCGGGACGTGCCGGTTATGGAAGCAGGGTTGCTATTTGTTGTTGCTGCCTACGTTACGGTTAACTTTGGGACGGATATTATATATACGTTGCTTGACCCGCGAATCCGCTATAGCAGAGGTGAAGGTTGATGATTGATCGAAGTCTAAACCTCGCTCCTAGCTTTTCGGACAGGGTTAAAAATGGGTTTTCCTATTTATTAAGGTTACGTCGTAAGCCGTTGGGGTTTATAGGGCTTCTTATCATTCTGTTTTGGATTGTAATTTCTATTTTTGCTCCTTATATTACCCCTTACGGTCCGACTGATTTTTCAACGGACAAGTTTTTCGGACCGTCTTTACGCCATCCGTTTGGAACGGACAGGTGGGGTCGCGACGTTTTTTCTCGCGTTATCATTGGTAGCCGAACCGCGTTTTCCCTTGCTCTTTCGGCTACACTACTTGGTTTGGTCGGCGGTACGGCATTGGGTTTGTCGGCTGCTTACTTTGGAGGATGGGTGGAGGAGGTTCTTGGCCGAACGATGGATATTTTGATGTCGTTTCCGGCTCTGCTTATTGCCATGTTCGTGTTGGGTGTACTTGGGCCCGGAACGATTAACGTAATCGTAGTAATTGGTATTGCCCATATACCGCGTATTGGTCGGGTTGCACGCTCTGCATCTTTGCAGGTGAAAAACCAGGAATTCGTTGAGGCGGCACGGGTCCGTGGGGAATCCAACCTGTACATAATGGTCGCAGAAATTCTTCCTAATATACTTGATACATTGGGCGTGGAAGCGGCAATTAGGTTCGCTTACTCCATTTTTTTAAGTGCCTCACTTGGATTCTTAGGGCTCGGTGTTCAACCCCCGACGCCGGACTGGGGGCTTATGATAAGCAAGTCACGTAGTTATCTGCAGGTAGCCCCTTGGCTTGCTATATTCCCTGCGCTGGCTATCGCGTCCATGGTTCTTGGAGCGAACTTCCTTGCTGAAGGCCTGGAAGAAGTAACCGGAGGAGAGCAATGATTGGAGAAAAAATTTTGAATGTTGAGGACCTCCACGTTGTGTACAGAACGGATCGAGCTGACGTGCACGCTTTGAACGGCGTCAATTTGGTAGTTTCGCCCGGTGAAGTTAGGGGAGTCGTTGGTGAATCCGGTTGTGGCAAGAGTACATTAGCTTTTGCCATCATGAAGTATCTTGACCGAAATGGAGAAATAACCGATGGGAAGATTTTATTCAATGGCGAAGATCTAAAGGAAAAATCCGACTCGGAGATGGAGGACATCTGGGGGAGACATCTTGCAATGATTTACCAGGATCCAACAGCTTCATTGAATCCTTCTCTACCCGTGGGAGAACAGATTTCCGAAGTGGCAACAGCTCATGAACTGGCCACAAGTAAGGAAGCAAAAGAGGAGACGATCAGACTGCTGGACCGTGTCCATATTAGGGACCCCGAAGATATCATCAAGCGCTATCCTCACGAGCTTTCAGGTGGTATGCGCCAGAGAGTAGGGATTGCAGCTGGACTGATTGGCAAACCGGAACTTCTAATAATGGATGAACCGACGACAAATCTCGATGTCACCACCGAAGCAAGGATTTTAGATATCGTTGAAGAGCTGAAACAGGATTTGAACTCCGCTTTCCTTTACATTACCCACGACTTAGGGGTTATAGCCCGAGTGGGCGACGCAATTGAGGTGATGTACGCTGGGCAGATAGTTGAAGAGTCAAATATTGTTGACTTGTTTAATCAGCCTTTTCATCCTTATACGAAGTTACTTCTTCGGTCTTTACCTGACCCAGAAGGAAAAAAGGGAAGCTTGCAGGCCATCCCGGGATCTATGGTTGACCTAACAGATCTTCCTTCTGGATGCAAGTTCAACACTCGATGTCCATTCCGGAGAGATCGGTGTTTTCAGAAAGAGCCCGGGTTGGAAGGAAAGGAAGCTGGCCATAAGGCTAGATGTTTTTTTGCTCCGATAGAGGATGCGGAAAGGACGATACAGGTAACGGAAGAGACTGCTGGAAGGCCAGTCTGGAAGGAGAACCCTGTACTGAAAAAGGAAGCTCCCATTCTGGAGATCAGTGGCCTGCAAAAATATTTTGGTGGGGGCCGGAGCTGGTTGCCGGGTACAAGCAGTTCACCTGTAAAAGCTGTTGATGGGATGGACCTAACGCTGGAGGAGGGCCAGACTATTGGAGTAGTTGGAGAGTCCGGTTGTGGCAAGACTACACTCGCTCGAACTATTATCGGGCTTTCTCAGGCAACTGAAGGGCTAATCAAGTTCGCTGGAGAGGATATTACCGTTCCCATCTCAGGTCGCTCTGAGGAAACTTTAAAGCGTATTCAAATAGTATTCCAGGACCCTCGATCCACACTAAACCCAAAGCGTACCGTGGGTCAGGCGATTGCTCGCCCGCTAGTTGTCCACGGCGATTTTTCGCGGGATGTTATACCTGAGAAGACCGGAGAGCTTTTGCGCGCGGTGGGTCTTGACCCCAGTCTTGCGGAGAGATTTCCCGATCAGCTGTCAGGCGGACAAAAACAGCGTGTCGCGACTGCCCGGGCGTTTGCGACTAATCCTGCCCTGGTTTTGCACGACGAGCCCACATCGAGTCTGGATGTCTCAGTTCAAGCTACAATACTTAATCTCTTACTCGATCTCCAGAAAGGGTCCGGGACCAGTTACCTGTTTATTTCTCATGACTTAAGCGTGGTTCGTCATATAAGCGACTATATTGCGGTGATGTATCTTGGCCATCTTGTGGAGTTTGGCTCCACAGAGCAGATTTTTGAACCTCCTTATCACCCATACACGGAGGCACTTCTATCTGCAATACCAGTTCCTGATCCGAATCTCAGAAGGAAGAGAATCAGGCTCACCGGATCTGTTCCATCTGCAGTTAATCCTCCATCTGGTTGTGTGTTTCATACGAGATGTCCTCGTAAGGTCGGGGAGGTATGTGAGCAGGGACCTATCCCAGTTAGGAAAAACGGAAGTCATGAAATAAGATGTGTTATATCGGAGGAGGAATTGAGCCAGGTTGAACCGGTACTATCTTATTAATCCAATTAAGGAGGTGGTTTTGGGGAAGTGATTTTCTGAATTGGTAAGAGTTTTAAGTCAAAAACAAAGGGAGGTAAAATGAGTAACGATCAAAAAGTATCTCGAAGAGAATTTATCAAGGGTGCTGCAGTAACTGGTGCGGCCTTTTCGATTCCTGGAATATTGTCTTTTTCCAGTAAAGGTAAGTCAGTAAAAAACGTTATTAAAGTCGGTGTCAGACCTCCAAATAGGATCACTCCGGGACTTTTGACCGATTCACCCGGTCAGGTCATGGCCGGTGTTTATGGTGACTTCCTCTTTAGGTTAAGGGGCGAAGAGAGTGAAAAGACTCCTTCATTAGTTGAAAATTACGATTATAGTGAGGATAGGAGCGAATGGACATTTAAACTGAGAGAGGGTGTCAAATTCCATCACGGAACGGAGCTCACATCGAAAGACTTGAAGTACACCGTGACGAGGATTATGGATCCTGATTTTGGATCCCCGGCCAAGTCACTATTTTCAAACGTTGAGGAAATAAAGGAGGTCGACAGATACACCACTAAGTTTTTCCTTGCCGGTAGGGACCCCGATTTCTACCTGAATTTTTTTGACTATAATACACCTATTGTAGCTCACGACTTTGATTACGAAAAGTACGGGGAGAAGAGACCATCCGGTACCGGTTCGTTTATGATAAAGGAATTTGTTCCAGGGGAAAGAATGATCTTGGAAAAAAACCCCGATTATTTCCTTTCCGGAGTTCCTTATGTGGACGAACTGCACTTTGTTCTCGTTCCGGAGGACTCGACCAAACGATTAATGCTGCAGTCTGGTGACGTTGATATTCTGACCAATGTAAGCTTTTCCAACTTTAAGCAACTCAAGAAACAGCCAAATATTTACGGGGACTACGCAGTCGGAGGTTTTCAGTGCCCTGTGAGCATGAGGGTCGATGAACCTCCGTTTGATGACAATAAGGTTCGACTGGCAGTGAAGTATGCCGCGGATAGGCGTTTTATGCTGGAGTCCGCCCTGTCCGGCTTCGGCGATTTAGGTCACGATCACCCAATCGCGCCTTGTTATAAGTGGTACAAGGATCTTGGTACGAGAGAACAAAACATAGAGAAGGCAAAATCCCTCCTTGCGGAAGCGGGATATGGAAATGGTCTCGAAATTAAATGTCACTACCAATCGAACGTTTTTCCCAGCCCGGAAACAGCCTTGAACCTTCAGCAGTTGGTGAAACCTGCTGGAATAAATCTTAAGTTGGAAGGTTCAACCAACGATGTCTATTACTCGAAGTATTGGTTGAAGGCGAAAATGACTGTCACTCAGTGGGCTCATCGGGTAAATATCTTGGATGTGCTTAGATTAGCGTACAAGAGTGACGGACCATGGAACGAGGGGCACATCAAAAATGAGAAGTTGGATGAACAGATCGAAAAAGCTTCGACTGAGGTAGAACCAGAAGTTCGCCAAAAACACTTCACGGGAATCCAGAGAATACTTAGAGAAGAAGGCCCCGCTGTAATCCCATTTCACCAGGGTATATTCGGTGCTGTGAGTAAACAAGTGAAGGGCTTTCGGGAAGTACGAAATGGTACTCATGAGTTGAGATTTGTCAAGTTTGGTTAATTCAGGAAGTCGTAGAGGGGGGCGAGATAACTTTCGTCCCCCTCTTATTTCACTTTAGGAGGAATCTGTTTGAACAGCCTTGGTAAAATTGTGGAGGTTGATCTTGGTGCTGGTGCTGTCACGCAATATCACCCAGAAGAAGAGGTAGTTAGAAAGTTTCTGGGCGGTCGAGGGTTAAATGCATACTACCTGTTCCAATATTTGGATGAAGAAGTTGAACCTTTGTCGTCCGAGAACGTCCTTGTGTTTTCGGCGGGATTACTAACGGGAAGCGATATTTACTCTTCTTCTCGTCTTCATATTGGGTCGGTTTCTCCACTTACAGGCATCCTAGGAAGTTCTAATGTCGGCGGTTTTTTTGGTGCTAGGTTAAGGCAGAACGGGATTCTCTCAGTCATAGTTCGAGGACGCGCGGAGGTTCCAGTATATATCTGGATTGAGGATGGTAAAGTCGAGATCAAGGATGCCGATTCGCTTTGGGGAATGGAGACTACCGAAACTCGTGAAGGGATTCGAAAGCAGGCCGATGTTGATGCAAGTGTCGGCGCGATAGGGCCAGCTGGTGAACATCAGGTGACGATGGCCTGTATCATGTTTGAGGACGGACATGCTGCTGGTCGAACCGGAATGGGTGCTATTATGGGATCGAAAAACTTAAAAGCTTTAGGGGTGTCCTCTGGGGATCGTCAAGTAGGAAATAAACTGAGAGACTCGGAACACTTAGCTGAATTCCTGCAGCAGGTTAAAGATCACCCTGATTACGAAGAGTGGTCAAACTTTGGAGATTCTATGGCGGTAAAATGGGTTGACGATCTTGGAGCAGGGACCGTTAGAAATTATCGAGACGTGACCTGCAAAGATATCGAAAGTGCTGATGGCAGAAATTTTAAGGATCTCCCCAGAACGTCTTCTACTTGTTTTAGATGCCCGGTTCACTGTAAAGCCGAGTTGGAGGTTGATCGCGGTCCATACGAGGGAGAAAGATTCGAACGACCTTGCTTTGAGCCACTGGTTGCCCTTGGCCCCAAGTGTGGTAATTGTGACGCGCTCCAATCGATTTATCTTCATAACCGGTGCAACGAGCTTGGGTTAGATTCCGTGGAGGTAGGCGGTTTGGTTGCATTTGCCATGGATTTGTCTGATAGGGGAGTGCTTGGTGAAGAGACAACCCAGGGTCTCGATTTGAGCTGGGGGAATGTAGACGCGATGAGGAAACTCGTCGACATGATTGCTCGGAAGGAGGGCTGGCTGGGGGGAGCCCTCAGTGAGGGTCTCGAACGCGCCGGAAAACAAATTGGAGGGGGTGCGGAGAAATATGCCTATCACGTAAAAGGTTTGGCTATGACTGCTATGGATCCTCGAGGTTTCAAAGCGTCGGCTTTGGGTTATGCTGTGGGGAACAGGGGCGGAGATTTTACAAGTATCTATGCAAGGCCTGAGTATAGCTTCAACCCGGAAAGGGCTAAGAATACTTTCGGAACGGAGAAAGCAGCCAATCGGTTAGTTGAAGAAGGAAAACCGGAGGTAGTGAAACGTTCGGCGATTGTGAGTGCGATACTGGATTCCCTTGGTATATGTAAAGTTCCACTGCTTTCCATGGTAGAAGATTACGAGCTTTCGTTAACTGCCGGTTTGGCATCCGAGGTTCTGGGAACAGATCTTGATCCGGAAAAGCTACTGTCAATTGGTGAAAGAATTATCACGGCTGAAAGGTGGTTTAATCTCAGAATGGGGTTAACTGTAGAGGACGATAGTTTACCGAAGAAATTCACCACGGAGAAGATTCCGTACGGTCCTGCCGAGGGGTCGGTAGTTGAGCTTAAAGGAATGTTAAAAGAGTACTATTTGTTGATGGGTTGGAATAGTAAAGGGGTACCTAAGAAAGAGCGACTGAGGAATTTGGATTTGTTGAAATTAGTTTGTACATGATCGGAGAACTATTCTTCATCGCTGGACCAGAATTCGTCTGTAAGGCACGAGGATTTGGTGATTAATCTATGCCTATAAATTTGGACGGCAATTTATCGATAGAGGATGTAATTTCAATTGCTAGAAAGGATACTGAAGTAGGGTTGACAGATAAGGTTCGGTCCAGAGTTAAACAGAACAGATCAACGCTGGAAGATCTTATCTCGGTGACTGATACTCCTATATATGGTGTTACCACGGGTTTCGGCGATCTGGTTAGTGAAGAGATTCCCAAGGCGAGTCGCCGTCAATTACAGGTGAATTTGGTGCGAAGCCACTCTGCCGGAGTGGGTGCTCCTTTAGGAGTTCAGGCAGTGCGGGCTATTATGGCATTGAGGGCTAACTCGCTAGCCAGAGGATACTCGGGTGTTAGGCTTTCGGTTATTGAGAGGCTGATCGAGTTACTGAACAGTAACGTTACCCCTTATGTACCCAGTATAGGCTCATTAGGGGCGAGCGGCGACTTGGTACCACTAGCGCATGTTGCATCTGTTCTTCTGGGAGAAGGACAGGCATACTTCAAAGGAGAATTGCTAGCGTCTGAGGAGGCGTTGGAAAGGGCTGGAATAGAGAAACTGGAGTTGAAAGAAAAGGAGGGGTTGGCTCTTATTAACGGGACTCAAGCTATGACTGCTTTAGTGGCAATTAGTCTCGATAAGGTGAAGAGGCTCGTAAAATGTGCTGACTTGGTTGGAGCTATGACAACTTACATGGTTGGGGGTAACTTTGCTCAGTACGACTCGAGGATTTATGATTTGAGGCCTTACCGAGGGCACAAACGGGTTGCAAAAAACCTTCGCACCCTCACTGATTATCATCCTTCTAGTTACGAACCAATCAACGTGCAGGATCCATATTCTATTAGGTGTATACCTCAGGTACATGGGAGTATAAGGGAATCGTTGCAACATGTAACTAAAGTGGTTAGAACAGAGATCAACTCGGTTACGGATAACCCCCTTATATTTGAAGAACCCGATGCGGTCATATCAGGGGGAAATTTTCACGGTGAGCCGGTTGCTCTAGCTGCGGACTATCTAAAAATCGCTCTATCCGAGCTGGGAACAATATCTGAAAGAAGAGTAAATCGTCTTCTGCACCCGGATTTGAACGGTGATCTTCCCGCATTTTTGGCGAAAGATCCCGGGACAAATTCAGGGCTTATGCTGACTCAGTATACGAGCGCTGCTTTGGTCTCGGATAACAAGTCGCTTTCGTTTCCCTCTTCCGTCGATTCGATTCCTGTCTCGGGAGATCAAGAGGATCACGTGTCCATGGGCATGCACTCGGCAGAAAACCTGGAACAAGTGGTAGAAAACGTGACAAATATTTTGGCTATAGAGATGATAAGTGCCTGTCAGGCACAGGAGTACAAAAACTTTGATCTCCCTGGACCTCTTGAGGATTTCTACGAATTTGTGAGGAATGAGATTCCACCCATAGAGATGGACAGAGAGACTGCCTCCTTAATAGAAAAAGGATCGGGGCTGTTAAAAG
Source organism: uncultured Thermotogae bacterium (assembly GCA_964614065.1). Lineage (GTDB taxonomy): Bacteria > Bipolaricaulota > Bipolaricaulia > M55B111 > M55B111 > M55B111. The sequence goes on along the minus strand of CAZTJJ010000029.1, from coordinate 3,396 downwards.
ACGAAACTTTTTTACAAGAATTCTCCGAGAAGTACGATCTTGAATGAGTGGTTTGTACGATTCCGCCTGGATCGTGGTTGGATTGAAATTTTGGTCGAAAAAGGATCCGTGATTCGGGGCCGTTAGTTACGCTCCAGAAAGCAGTCTGGAGTTGTCGCGGTCGCAGATAAATTCTCTAGGGTAGGTTGTAATTTCTCGAATGTTGAGCACTAGTTGAGTAGCCTAAAGTAGGAGGTGAAGTTATGAACCCAATTAACTTAGATGTTTCAGAAGCGATGAGAATTAAGCTTTCTGAAAAGTTGCCAGAAGAAACCCAGTTTAAGGAAGGAATAAGAAGGGCACCGAAAAGAGAACATAATCTTTCTAAAGACGAAATGAAACTCGCTCTCAAGAACGCTTTGAGGTACGTTCCACCAACGCTACATGAAAAACTCGCCCCTGAGTTTCTGGATGAACTAGTTAACAGGGGCAGGATCTATGCATATCGTTATCGGCCTGAAGGGGAGATAAAGGCAAAGCCTATCGACCAATACGAAGGGAATACACTCGAAGGAAAAGCCATTCAGTTGATGATAGACAACAACCTCGACTTCGACGTTGCTCTCTATCCTTATGAGTTGGTGACCTATGGTGAGTCGGGGCAGGTATGTCAGAACTGGATGCAGTACAGGTTGATTAAGAAATACCTTCAGGAAATGACGAGAGACCAAACTCTGGTCGTTCAATCAGGACATCCCCTTGGTTTGTTTCCGTCTAAACCGGCGGCACCGAGGGTGATTTCCAGTAACGCCCTGATGGTTGGTGAATTTGACGATCAAGAACATTTCGACAAAGCTGCCGCCTTAGGGGTAGCGAATTACGGTCAGATGACTGCCGGTGGTTGGATGTATATCGGACCGCAGGGAATTGTTCATGGAACCTATAGCACACTCCTTTACGCCGGAAGAAAGTTCCTTGGAAACGATAAAAAAGAGGACCTTAGCGGTCAGCTTTACGTTACCTCCGGTCTGGGAGGGATGAGTGGTGCTCAGGCTAAGTCCATCGAGATCGCGGGGGGTGTTGGTGTAATAGCCGAGGTCGATAAATCTAGGATAGAGACGCGACGGGAGCAGGGCTGGCTTACCGAGGTTTACGAAGACCTGGATGAGATTTTTGATCTGGTGCCGCGATACCTTGAGGAAGGAAAGTCGAAGTCAATAGCTTACTACGGGAATATAGTGGACTTGCTTGACTACATAGTGAACCACGATATCGATGTGGACCTTCTCTCAGATCAGACCTCATGCCACGCTGCCTACTCCGGTGGTTATCATCCGGTAGGTTATACATTTGAAGAGAGCCGGGAGTTGTTAAGTGAAGATCCAGAAAAATTTCGAGCTGAAGTAGATAGCTCGTTAAAGAAACATTTTCAGCTGATCAAAGAACTGGTCGATCGCGGTTCTTATTTCTTCGATTACGGTAATAGCTTTATGAAAGCGGTATACGATGCTGGCGTTACTGAAATTGCTAAGAACCCGAACGATCCCAGTGGGGGATTCATCTTTCCCTCCTACGTTGAAGACATCATGGGACCGGAATTTTTTGATTACGGATATGGTCCGTATCGGTGGGTATGTTTGTCCGGCAAGAAAGAAGATTTGCGGCGCACCGATAAAGCCGCCCAGGAAGCGATAGACCCCGATAGGCGCTCCCAGGACTACGACAACTACCATTGGATAAAGGATGCCGAAGACAATAATCTTGTAGTTGGATCCCAGGCAAGAATACTTTATACCGACGGACCGGGAAGGATAGAGATGGCACTCAAGTTCAACGAACTGGTCAGGGAAGGTGAGATTGGTCCGGTGATGCTTGGCAGAGATCATCACGATCCCGGTGGCACAGATTCACCGTACAGGGAGACCTCCAATATCAAAGACGGAAGTAATATAATGGCGGAAATGTCGATACACGACTTTGCCGGGAACGTGGCAAGAGGAATGACCATGGCCGTTGAAAGCAACGGAGGGGGAGTGGGAATAGGAAAGTGTTTCAACGGAGGTTTTGGCTTAGTTCTAGACGGAAGTAGGAGAGTCGACGACGTAATCAACTCAGCAATGGACTGGGACGTTCATGGAGGAGTGGCTCGTAGATCTTGGGCAAGAAACAGCCATGCAGTCGAGACCATGATAGATTGGAATAAACGAAAAGGAGCTTTAGGCCATGTTACATTGCCTTACCAAGCAGAGGATGATTTGATCGAGGAAGTGGTTGGGGATAGTACTGATTAAACAAAGTTGAGTTTAACTTAGCAGCATGAGCTCCCACGCTCATGCGGGAGGTTGATGATCGTACCGGGAGATCAGATTGTCATATAGCAAGGAGTTACTCGCTTTTTCAGTTCAGTATTGAAGATATTTTTGTTTCGGGGTAGCCCAGGTCCTGCATTTTGAAACCTTGTGCAGCCTGGGTCACCGTGCCCGGGCGTGAATGGGTGCAACATCGAGGGTTAAGATCTATAAATTAAAGGTGAAATCTAAGTTTAGGCTAAGCTAGTCAGAATTCAAATGTTAAAGTGGTGATAATAATGAAACAGTTGCTGGAAACCATACCCAACTATAGCGTCGGCGACGATGAAGAAACAATCGATCTAATTGCTTCCTGTTTTGGCGATCAATCCGGGGTCAAGTTGATGGATTACTCAGCTGATAAAGACCATGACCGTCTTGTTGTGACCGCTGTTGGGTCTTCGGAGGGACTGATGCATGCAGTTCTCGAGTCGGTAAAAATTGCCGTCGAGAGGATAGATATGAACAAACATTCCGGCGAACATCCACGTATGGGAGCGGTGGACGTTATCCCATTTGTTCCAGTAAGAAACGCCTCCATGGATGTAGCAGTTGAACTTGCCAGCGAAGTGGCCGAGGAAGTCGGCAGTCAGTTTGAGGTCCCTGTTTATCTCTACGAGGAGGCAGCGACTAGTCCGGAGAGAAAGAATCTTGCGGATATACGGCGAGGCGAATTCGAAGCTTTCCCCCAAAAAATCTCCAAATCCCAATGGAAGCCTGACTATGGGCCGACCAAAGTTCATCCCACAGCTGGAGTGACCGCAGTTGGTGCGAGAAAACCTTTGATTGCCTTTAACGTGAATTTAGGCACTGAGGACCTCTCAATTGCTAATGCTATTGCTCGCCAGGTTCGGCATTCCAACGGTGGTTTGAGGTACTGCAAGGCCATGGGAGTGAAGTTGGATGAGCAGGGCCTTGTACAGGTTTCCATGAATATGACTGATTACACACGAACCTCACTTCAGCAAGCATTCCAGCTGATTAAATCGGAAACAGACAGGTATGGTGTCCCTATTGTGGAAAGCGAGATAATTGGTGTGATACCGGTAGGTCCTTTGCTGGATGCCGC
>CAZTJJ010000028.1:9766-17090 GCA_964614065.1 uncultured Thermotogae bacterium | reverse complement strand
CCGCCCGATTTCCCGGCACATGTTGTTTCGCTCAACCCCGCTCATAATAACCGCATCTGGGGCAGTATTTCTCTCGTTGTTTTTCACCGAATTCTGAATTAAATACGTTGACTTTCATTCTGGCTCCGCATCTGGGGCACCTCATTCTTGCCTCTCTCACTATAAGTAACAACAGGAGAATGAACAATAGAATGCCGCCAAGTACGTAGAAAATTAATTTGTTAGTTGATTTTTTTTCTTCTGAGGTAGATTTGTCCTGATCGGAAGGAAATTGCAAAGAATATATTCTGTTGACGCTTTCCAGTACCGCTTTTCTAATATCACCGGCGTGGGTCTTCTCTTTGATTTTCTCTTGAAAACTTCTGTAATCCTGGTTATTTGAAAAAATATTTACTAAGGGAGGAGAAAAGGAGAAACTTACTACCCAACCCTGCTCCTCTCGAATAAAAACGAACAAGCTTTCCGCTGGGTTTTGATATATGTTCCATTTTCTACTAACCTCGAAGCCAAACTGGTTGGAATTGGAGTATGGATCTCGAAGTGAAATTAGTATGGTTAGCCCTTTTCCTTGTGAGTGTAGTTGAAGGAGTTTATTTTCTAGTTTTTTGTGGTCTCCTACCCCGAGCACGTTTGCGTAATCATTGATCCGCCCAATTTTCCTTGGCAGTGTTTTGCCTGAGACTTCGGGAATTGATAGAGCGGCAGCTGTAAGAACAAGGACGAGTAGGATGAGTACATGAAAGGCGTTATCGTATGTATAAAATTCTCGAACAGTTTTCACAGGTAGCTATGCCTTGGTCACTTCGGGCTTGTTTAATGGTATTTTTGCTGACGGACATCTGGCAGCCCTGACAAACGCCATTTCTGATTTGGACAACGGGTTGATGTGTGGTGGCTTTTAACCTGTTGTACTGGTTTATTAGTCTGTCAGGGATTTTTTCCTCAATCGACTCGCGGTCTTTCGACTTCTCCTCTATTTCGGATGTAAGTTGTTCTTTTTCACGTTCTAAATCTTCTATATTTGACTCAATTTTATCTATTTCGTTGGCGGATTTGGATTTTTCTTTGGATCGTTTTTGCTTAAGCTTGTCAATTTCCATCATTATATCTATCGCTTCGTCTTCCAATTCTTCTAGCCTGTTTGTAGTATGCTCGATTTTTTCCTTTAGAGCTTCTGTTTCTTTAAAACTGATGATTCCCTCGTCTAATCTCTTTTCGTATTTTCTTATTTGGTCTTGGAGTTCGTCTGCGCGGTCGTTCTTTACTTCGCTTTCTTGTTGAAGTTGTGCAAATTCTTCTTTTCGTTGCTTTTCGTTGCTTTTAATTGACTCAATTTTTTCATTAAGGCTTTGTTGTCTCCTCTCGATGCTCTCGACCTGATTGCTTTTCTCTCTGATTATTCGATCGGCTTCTTGTAAATCGAGTAGCTTTTTTACGTTTTCATTCAACTCGTCTCTCCTCCTGAATATTCGTAAACTTTCAATTCTGATTTGGAGAATTTCTCTCCCAATAGTTGACTTAACCAGGGACTAAAGATCTTCTCGGAATTGTAATGGCCGACTTCTATAACCGGCAACCCTTTTTCGCTTGCTTCTAATCGTTCGTGGTAATCCAGTTCGCCCGTAACCAATAAGTCAACGCCTGCTCTTAGGGTAGGCCTTACTGCCTCTCCACCAGCGCCAGGCGATACGGCGATGGTTTTAACTAGGTTGCGAGGATTGCCTGTTGTAATTATATCTTTATTTTCAACCTCCAGGGAATTACCTACCATCTCTACTACCTGGTTGTATGTCAGGGCCTGGTTTAATTTGCCAATTCTGCCCAGACCAACACTTTGGTCGATCCGTTCAGTCTCTTCAAACGTGTATGCTGGTTCTTCATAAGGATGAACCTCTAATAACTTTGGTATCGCCTTGTCTTTCAACTGAGGCTTCATGAGGAACTCTAAGCGTCTTTCCGGTGCAGGACTTCTTTTCTCCGCAATATCCACCTTGGGATTGGCGGAAGGCAGTGGCTCGAAGAATCCTTCGGAGTCTGACCTGTAGTAGCCGTTTTTGTAGTCTCCAATCCTACCCAGGCCTACGTCGAGCAAGGCATTTACAACTTCATCCTCGTAGGATCTGGGTACGAATATCACCAACCTAATTAATCTAGCGGTGGTGACCGGTTTTAACGTTTTAATGGATTCGAGGTTTAATCTCTCGGCTAAAGCTTGTGATAAGCCGTTTTCCGCTAGATCAAATGGGGTGTGTATAGATATAAGACCAATTTTGTTATTAATTAAGTTGCTCAGTTTCTTACCGGGTAAAGAGTTTGTGTCGATGCTTTTAAGCGGGTTGAAAAAGAGAGGATGATGTGAAATTAGTAGGTCTGCCTTAACTTGAACCCCCTTCTGAACAAAGTCAAGTGTAGGGTCTAACCCAATTAGTAGCGTGTTGAGCTTCTTTCGATTATGCTTGACCTGTATCCCCGAATTATCCCATTCTTCTTCTAGATAAGGTGGGGCAATATGATTAAGGAAATCTTGTATGGCTTCATAGGTAACCAGTAAAATCACCTCGAGAGATAATATAAACTTTTGCTACTTAAATATCAATATGCCCAAGCTGGAACACTCTAGGGGATTAGCAACCACGGGGGTAGGAGAACAAAGTTTTGTGGTGTCGTTCTTGATAACTCTGACCCAAATTGAGCGATTCTAACAAATGATTCGAGAATATTGGTCCATCATAAACCAAACGTTGTAAGCAAGAGTGGGCCCAGCACTCAACTGAGATAAGTTGCTTGGATGGAATATATGGTAATTGTAGAAGTATGCTGGACTATCTTAAATACAACAAACGATTACTTGAGCCAAGCGGGATAACTCAGTTGAGTGCTGGATTTTGTTGCGAGATCAACTTAAATTGGTGGGTTTAGTTTCACCCAGTGAATGCAGTAAGCTAAGTAAAATAACGAGGCAAGATTGCCACATGTTCTTACTTTGAGATTATTGGCGAGAGAGAAAATCGCACAACTGAGGTTTGAATAAACCGAGGAGGAAACGAAGATGAAGACAGCGGATAATGTAAACAGTAACCCAAGAGATCTGTTTACCAGGTGTTTAACTAATCCCATCTTGACAGCTCGAGATTGGCCTTACCCGGTGAACTCCGTGTTTAATCCGGGTGCTGTTAAAGTAAACGATGAAACTATCTTGCTGTGCAGGGTTGAGGATTGTAGGGGTTTTTCTCATCTTACAGTGGCGCGCAGTAATGACGGCCAAAACAATTGGAGGATAGATTCAGAACCAACTCTGTCTCGTTCGGAGCAATTCCACGAAGAGAGATGGGGGCTCGAGGACCCACGGATCGTCTGGCTGGAGCCGTTTAATTCTTATGCTATTACTTATGTTTCTTTTTCCCCTGCTGGTCCTCAAGTTTCGTTGGCTTTAACTGACGACTTTAAAAAGTTTCACAGGCGCGGAGTTTTATTGTTACCAGAGGACAAGGACGCTTCTCTATTTCCGCGCAAATTTAACGATAGATTTGTACTCATTCACAGACCAATAGTTCGAGGCGAACAACACATGTGGATATCTTTTTCTCCGGACCTTAGTCATTGGGGTGAACATGACATATTGATGACGCGAAGAAGTGGTTGGTGGGATGACGCTAAAGTCGGTCTTGGTCCCCAACCGATTGAAACAGAAAAGGGTTGGTTAATACTTTATCATGGCGTTAGAGAAACTGCTTCGGGAAGTCTGTATCGGGTGGGTCTTGCTTTGCTCGACCTCGAGGATCCAACCCGAGTACTTAAGCGCTGCGATCCATGGGTCATGGGTCCCCGTAAGGATTACGAATATCGTGGGGACGTTCCAGGTGTAGTTTTTCCCACAGGGGCTGTTGTTGATAAAGAGGCAAACCAGGTTAAGCTTTATTATGGGGCTGCAGACTCACGAATTGGGTTAGCTACCGCGGATTTAGATGAAATGTTGGATTATCTCGATATTTGTTAGACACTGAGCCTGCTGCAACAGCATTCTTGATTGAAAGTTTTTTATTGGTTGTTCTTTGTTTAACCTTTGTTCAAATCTAGGTTTACTAGTCTTGTTTTGGGGTGGTAGAATGTCAATTAAATTGTCTGATGGAATGCACGTAACCTTTCTTGCGACTTACCCGCCCAGAAAGTGTGGTATTGGCACTTTTACTCACGATCTGGCTACGGGCGTATCCAAATGTTATGGCGAAGAGCTCTCCGACAAAGGCCACGTACACATTGCCGCTCTCAATGATCGGCTGGGCGGCTACGACTATGGTGATGAGGTAAGCTTCGAAGTTCATTCCTCGGATATGATGGATTATCGTAAGGTAGCTGATTACATCAATTTGTCGGATACAAAGGTAGTTAACGTCCAGCACGAATTCGGTATATATGGTGGGGATGACGGTGATTATCTACTCACCTTCTTGGATCATATAAGGAAGCCTGTAGTTTCTACTCTTCATACAATTCTGAGGGAACCCTCTGATCATCAGCGCGAGGTACTAGCAAAAGTTTGCGATAAGTCAACCAAAACGGTTGTGCTCGCGAACAAGGGGGCTCAGATGCTTCAAGAAGTCTATGGCGTATCCCCGAATCAAGTGACAATGATCCATCATGGTGCACCCGATGTGCCATTTCTCGATACCTCCTATTACAAAGACGATTTTGAAATAGAAGGGCGCTTGCTGATACTTACTTTCGGCTTGTTGAGTCCCAACAAAGGAATTGAGATCGGGATCCAGGCAATGGAGGAAGTAGCGGAAGAGTTTCCAGAGGCCCTTTACGTTGTGTTGGGAGCTACCCATCCACACGTGAAACAGGAACGTGGTGAAGAATATCGGTTAAAATTGGAAAGAATGGTGAAAGAAAAAGGGTTAAGTGAGAACGTAGCTTTTCACGACATGTTTGTGCCGCTTGAAAAGTTAACCAAGTATTTGGTTACGGCGGATGTGTATCTAACACCATACCTCTCAGAAGAACAGATATCCTCGGGAACTTTAGCTTACGCTGTGGCGCTGGGTAAGGCCGTGGTCTCGGCTCCGTACTGGTATGCTAAGGAGATCCTGGCAGATGGAAGGGGAAAACTTGTTCCGTTTGAGGATCCAGCGAGTACGGCAGAAGCCATCAAAGATCTTCTGCGAAACGAGCCAAAACGCCAGCAGATGAGAAGGGCGGCCTATCAATTTGGTCGTGATATGATTTGGCCCGAGGTTGCTTCACAATATCACGAGACTTTTAGGAAGTCAGTTGCTGATTACAAGGAAAACGTAAGTGTTTCGCTTACTCGGTACGTTGATCCAAGTGATGCTTTGCCGGATCTTCCAGAGGTCAGGTTGGATCATTTGAAACGTTTAACCGACGATGTGGGAATCTATCAGCATGCATCATTCACCGTTCCCAATAGACATTATGGTTACACCACCGACGATAACGCCAGGGCGGCTATTGTTACTCTTGAGCACTGGAAACTGTTCGGCGAGGAATCTGTTTTACCATTTTTGCCGAAGTATATATCTTTTTTGCAATATGCAGTTGACAGGAATTCAGGTGGGGTTAGAAATCTTCTTACCTTTGACCGTCAGTGGGTAACCGAAGATAGTCAGCAAGATTGTCATGGGAGGTTCATATGGGCCGCCGGAAAGTTGGCGGGTGAAGGGCCGAATGATCAATTGTGTGGGTTGGGTACCCAGCTTTTTCAACATGTAGTTGAGTTGGCAAAAAGCTTTACCTCGCCGAGAGCTAAAGCGTTTACAATTCTGGGCATCAGAAACTATTTGAAAAGATTTGATGGTGATCGAAATACGAGACTAATTGGCTCAGCTCTTGGGAATGAATTGTTGGATAGTTTCATGGACAATGCTACAGACGAGTGGGTCTGGCTTGAAGACAGTGTTACATATGAGAACGCCCGTATTCCCCAGGCGCTCATTGCATGGGGAGATCACATCGATAACGCTGACATGGTTGATTGGGGCTTGCGGAGTCTGCTCTGGCTAATACAGCTTCAGTGTAATAGTGAGGACAACTATTTGTCTTTGATCGGAAACGATGGCTGGCTTCAGCGGGGCGGAGCGAAGGCCGATTTTGACCAACAACCAGTCGAAATATCTGCTCTTATTGATGCGTGCTGGAACGCGTATAGGGTGACGGAGGACGACTATTATTTGGATGTTATTTACACCGCATTTAACTGGTTTTTAGGGAAAAACGATCTGGGCGTCAACGTATACGATTTCCATTCTGGCGGTTGTCGTGATGGTTTGCATCCCTCAAGGGTGAACGAAAACGAGGGTGCTGAATCGCTTTTATCTTGGTTGTTGTCGTTGTATAAAATGTACAGTCTTGCTGGGGAGTTTGGGGGCAAAGGGAAAATATCCGCTTCTTTGAGCGATGAAGCTGATGATTGATGTTTAAACCCAAATTGATCGATCCTAACACACGGTTAGAGGATGTTTGTCGATCATAAAGCCAAGAAGGATTCCTTCGATTTCCAGAGAGAAAGCAAAGGTTCAACTACTAGTTGCTCTTTAATGTTTAGATGATGGCTTAATACATTTGGGCTTGTTATATCGGTCAGGAGGAGAAACTGGGATAGTCAGTTGGGATAAGGTGTAATGACCTGTGTCCTTGACAATCCGCTGCGATTAACAGTATAGTACAACCGTGAATTCGCGATTTGTGAACGTTAAATATTGAACTCAAGACCAGTCTATCATTTTATGGTTAAAATTTTGCGATTGTGAACTGTATAAAGCGCGTTTTGGAGGTGTCAGTATGCGGCGATTCTGGACCACAACAAAATTAGTATTACTAGTGATGATGGCTCTTATCTTTTTTATGGCTCCAGTTAACCAAGCCCAGAATCAAGATAAGGATCTTAGGTATTCGTACAGGTTTGGGTGTCCCTCGGAGGAAGAATACAATTATTGCCCAGAAAGGTATAGCTCCTTAACTACCGACAAAGAGACTTACAGGAAAGGGGAACAAGTTAAGTTAATCCTTAATGATTTGCGCGAATTTGAATATTTGGTAGAAGACATAGAGGTCTACCTAAAACCTTTGTTCGAGCATCAATACGAGCTGTTTTATAAGAAAGAAGAGGTGGGTCCAATTCCCAGGAATGGGAGTCAATGGGTTTGGACATGGGATCAGAAAAACGCGGCAGGCGAGCAAGCCGAGGCCGGCCGATTGTATATAAGAATTAAGATGAATTGTTGTCGTCACTATCGTACGTATTTCCGTATAGAACGTGTCGGCGCAACCGGTGAAGTTCCAGAAAGGGAAGCTGAAGTAGTGGAAG
>CAZTJJ010000028.1:0-9666 GCA_964614065.1 uncultured Thermotogae bacterium | reverse complement strand
CGACTATTCTTATCGGGTATCTGCTTATAACTCAGCTGGAGAGTCTAGCTTAAGTAAACGTTTCGCTTCGGCAACTCGAATGGAAGTGCCAGGATCACCAAGTGGTTTAACTGTAAATGCGTTATCACCTACCCGGATAAAGGTCAGCTGGCAGGACAATTCCGACAACGAGGATGGCTTCCGCATTTACCGTAACGGTAACAAGATAGCGACAGTTGGTCCCAACACGACTAGCTATGTCCATAAGAATTTGAGTAGTGACACTCGCTATTGTTATCAGGTAGTTTCGTATAATCAGGGCGGAGAGTCTGAATCTACAAATAGGAACTGCACAGTTACCCTAATATCCATTCCGCAGTATCCTAGTAATCTAAGCACTGATGTCCTGCATTCCAACCGGATAAAGGTCAGCTGGCAGGACAATTCCGACAACGAGGATGGCTTCCGCATTTACCGTAACGGTAACAAGATAGCGACAGTTGGTCCCAACACGACTAGCTATACTGATACTGGATTAAGTCCCGGTACCTCTTATTCTTATGCAGTAACGGCCTTTAATGATTCTGGCGAATCGGGTGTCTCCAGCACAGTCGATACTATGACTACGGAGGCAATTGTGGAGGAAGAGGAGCCAGAACCAGAGCCCGAGGAAGTTCCTAAAACGGAGGAACGTCCACTCTCAGAGGTCCAATTACTTGCAGGTATTGGCATAGTTCTCATGGTCATGGGCTATATTTACTCTGAAATAGGTTAACCACTAATCACAAACTTAGAGGGCTATCCTTCGAAGGCAATTAGACTGGTGTCTGTGGATTACCTGGATAGTACCTCTAAGTATCCTTTTTCGTCAAATCTGGAGTACTCTTCTACTGTCCTAGCAAGTGTAGGGCATCCAGCAATTTTGTTTCACGACGTTATTCTCTGTCTGTGGCTGTCTATATTCATGTGAAATGAAATTAATGAAATTAATCCAGCAACAATCAGGTTTGTCTCGACGCAAATCGAGAGAGTTAATTGACGAGGGTGAGGTTGAAGTCAACGGAGAAGTTGAAGAGGACCCCTTTGCTAATTATAAATTAAATGTGATAGATAGCCTTTACCTACGTGGGCATCCTTTACCTACTTATCCCCCTAGACTTCAGGCGTACAAGTTTTACAAGCCACAGGGTATGTTGTGCAGTAGTGACGACCCCCATTACGGTCGAACTATTGGAAGGTTTCTTCGTTCCGAAGGTTTCATTGGTTATAGCTGGGCCGGACGCTTAGATCAGGACGCAGAAGGTTTACTGTTATTGAGTAATGATGGTCAATTAATACATTCACTGACACACCCACGCTACGAAGTAGAAAAGAGATACCATGTATGGATCGAGGGCAGGCTGAGTCATGCCGAGATTGGTGGAATAGTGGATCGGTTTATGAAAGGTGTAGATGAGGATGGTGATTTGCTGAAGATAATCGAGGGAGGAGTCGTTAGTAGAGGGAGGGAGCATACGCAATTATACTTGGTATTGACAGAGGGTAAAAAGAACGAGATCAAACGGTTATGTGATGCCGAGGGACTAACACTTATAAGGTTACGGAGAGTGAAAATAGGGCCTGTGGGCATTGGTGATCTCTCACCCCGAGAGATAAAAAAGGTTTCTGCAGAGAAGTGGAAAGAATTGAAAAAATATAAACAGAAAGCCCTGGCGGCTGGCGACAGTTAACGTTCTAAAGGGTATTGTGGGTGCATTGTGGAATTAGTAGAAGTGTATAGGACTTGGGATGCGCAAAAAGCAGACCAGATAAAGGAGTTGCTCAAAGATTTTGACATAAGTTGTTATCTTTCCTCTCACATAACTCACTCGGTTTATCCTATTCCTGTTGATGGGCTGGGAGAGATCCGGGTGATGGTACCAAGAGATTTTGCCGATAAAGCCGAGAGAATAATTGGCGATTTCTTTTCTCAAAATGGCGAGATAGAGGATGATAAATAAAAACTACAAACACTTGAGAAACAAAATGATTCAAACCCAGTTGAAAGAGAGGGGAATAAACGATGAATCTATTATCGAAGCTTTTCGCGTAGTTCCCCGCCATTTGTTCGTTCCAGATTCATATAAAAAACAGGCCTACTCTGATCGCCCTTTGCCGATTGGTGATAATCAAACCATATCCCAACCTTACATTGTTGCCTTGATGACTCAACTACTGCAGTTAACTGGAGAGGATGAAGTGCTGGAGATCGGAACCGGCAGTGGTTTTCAAACTGCTATTCTGGCGGAATTGGCCTCCGAAGTTTTTACAATTGAAAGGAAAAGCGATCTTCAAGAAAGAGCTAAGTATATACACAGGTCTTTAGAAATTGACAATGTAGCATATTTTGTCGGCGACGGAACGGTTGGTTGGCCGGAACATTCTCCCTACAGTAAGATTCTTGGCACAGGGGGGGTTCCAGACGTCCCTGACAGTTTACTTGATCAATTGGCGGATTCCGGCAGAATGGTTATCCCAGTAGGGGATAGGAGACAGCAGAGATTGTACACCGTAGTAAAAAAAACACAGGAAGTCTCTTACAAAAAGGGCGTTTATTGTAGTTTTGTCCCTTTGGTTGGGGAATATGGCTGGTAATTGTCCATACATAGGTTAATTTAAGCTCAGTAATGATCTTCATATCTCGGGTTTTCGGCTTATACCTACGCTGAGATTTTTAGAGAGACCTCAATGATCGCCTTGTTTTACCGAGATGTTCGCAGTTTTCTTGTTCCTTAGTTGAATATTCTTTCCATAATATGTTAACCTAAGTTAACGGGGTAGCTCTTAATCGTTTAGAGCCATGTAGCTTAGATAGATATCCAGGAGGTACTTTATGAAAGTGGGGAAGTATTTTGTATTCATAACGTTGCTCATTTTTTTAGCGCTTGGGTTGAATGGTTGTAAATCAAACAAAGAACCTACCGCCTCTTTTTTAGTTAGTCCTGGTTCTGGCGAATCTCCTTTGGAGGTAGTTGTAGATGCTAGTTCTTCCGGGGATGAGGATGGTATTATTGATAGTTATGAGTGGGATTTTGGTGATGGTATGACTTCTGGTGGTAGAATAGTTAAACACACCTATTCTAATGATGGGGATTACACAATATCGTTAACAGTGACGGATAATGATGGAGCTATAGCTGACGCCACGAAGACGGTGTCTGTACAAAACAGGAAACCGATCCCCCAACTCGTCGCTGAGCCTCAAAAAGGCGAAGTACCCTTAAAAGTTTCATTTGATTTGTCTGGATCCAAGGACAGGGATGGAGTTATTGAGGAATTTAAGTTGGATTTTGGGGACAGTAGCCAGCCCAGATCGGGTACGGACATGTTGCAGTTACTTAACCATACTTATCAGGATGCCGGTGAATACGTTGTCAAGTTAACGGTAGTTGACGACGACGATACGGAGGGCTCAACTACAAAAGAAATAATTGCTAGGACCCCCCCTCCACCGAACAAGGAGCCAACTGCCAGAATAAGCACTGATACCACTTCCGGGACAGGATCACTTGTTGTTGATTTTTCCGCAAGGAATTCTAGCGATCCCGACGGCGAGATTGAAGGCTACGAATGGGATTTCGGGGATGGTAATGTTGCAAACGGGGTTGAAGTCTCACATAGATTTCAACGTGCTGGCGAGTTTGATGTCTCGCTTGTAGTGACTGATAACCGCGGAGGAACAGCCAAGGACAGTCAAACGATAACAGTGAAACCTGTCACTTACTTCGTTGGTGAATCCGCAAGCAACGGGTTTGTGAGGGTCACTTTACAGGACGTCAGTATTGTAGAGGAAATTGATGATGAGCAAGCTGATTCCGGGAAAGAATTTGTTATTGTAGATATTGCTGTGAGGGCGTTGCAGGATGGGCAATATCCGTCCAAGACGTTGAATTTTAAATTGACAGATAGTAGCGAGCGCCCTCAGCCAGTGAGTTTAGCGACCGCGGCGCTGGATGATTACTTCCGTAGTGGGATGCTTGATAAAGACGATATGGCAAAAGGGAAAATTGCATTTGAGGGACGTAAGTCTTCGGATTTCTATATCTTGACTTATCAAGCACCTGGGCAAAGTCCGATCCAGTTCAAAATTAGGAAAAAGTAGCGAAGATTGTAAGGGGGCAAATGGTATCGAGTAATTTCCCATTGGCCACTTCTTGTATCTAGTTGAACTTGGTTGAGGCGTTCGTTAACTTTTAAATCCTTCGGTTATGTGTTAACACCAAGTTCTGAGATTGCTTGCTCTAGTTGTGCCGGGGTTAGAGCCCCATGGTGCCATTTGTGGTCGTTTTCCATAAATGATACACCTTTTCCGATTACGTTATGCGATATAATTACTGTAGGCTTGTCCATTGGTTGACTGTTTGATGAAAAATTAGCCAGTGTGTGGTCGATTTGTCCATAGTCGTGACCGTCTATTTCAGCTACTTTCCACCCGAAGCTTTCCCATTTTTTGGCTAAAGGTGCCACGTCCTGAATGTCGCTTACTTTACCATCAATCTGGCTATCATTGTAATCTACAATTGCGCAAAGGTTGCCGATTGTTTTGTGACTCGCTACGGCCGCGGCCTCCCAGGTTTGTCCTTCCTGACACTCTGCGTCGGAAATTGAACAGTAGGTCTTAAATTGTTTGCCTTCAAGCCTTCCTGCTAGAGAGACCCCTGCGGCAAAGGAAAGGCCGTGTCCTAGGGATCCTGATGAGAATTCTACACCTGGTGTCCCCATTTTTGTGGAGGGATGTCCTTGTAGAATGGATCCCAATTGCCTGAGATTATTCAATTCTTCTTTATCAAAATAACCTTTGTCAGCGAGGACGGCATATAGCAAAGGACAGGTGTGACCGTTTGAAAGAATGAACCTGTCTCTGTCAGGCCAGCTGGGATTGTCTGGTCTGTCGTTTAGATAGTTATAGTGGAGAACTGCCCAGACATCTGCCATACCTAGAGCCCCACCGGGGTGACCGGAACTTGCGTTAGTCACCATCTTAAGTACGTCTGTTCGCAGTTGATTGGCTTTTTGTTTTAGACTTGTAGTATTCATAATTCCTCCTCTGAGGTTGGAATTGATTCATTGTCTGTGCCCAGCAGAGATTCTGCCTTTTCAGCAATGTGATCGGCGGTTAGTCCAAAGTACTCGATTAGTTCGTATGCGGACCCTGATTCTCCAAACCTATCCTCAACTCCCATCCTCCTTAGTGGAACCGGATATTCTTCACTAATAACTTCGGAAACTGCTGATCCGAGGCCGCCGATTACGTTATGTTCTTCGACGGTTAGTGCTTTGCCCGTTTTCTTTACTGACCGGACAATTGTTTCTCTATCTAGAGGTTTGACCGTGGATACGTTAACTACCTCAGCATTTATACCCTTTTTCTCGAGCATGTCAGCAGCGTCCAGCGAGTTTGCAACCATCAGGCCCATTGCGAATATAGTCAAGTCTGTGCCCTCCTTTAGTATCTCGGCTTTCCCCAGTTCGAAGTCACAATTATTATAGACCACCGGGAACGCTGCTCGTGCCAACCTCACGTACACTGGACCTGTAAGGTCATTCGATATTGCTTTTATGACCTCCTTGGTCTGGACGGCATCTGCGGGTACCACTACTTTCATATCAGGTAGGACCCGCATTAAAGATACGTCCTCCAGTATTTGGTGTGAAGCCCCGTCTTCTCCGACAGTTATACCGGCATGTGTTGCTACTATGCGAACGGGTGCGGACTGATAAGCGATAGTTTGTCTAATTTGTTCCCAGGGTTTGGCCGTGGCGAAAATCGAAAAGGTGCTAACGAATGGTTTTTTCCCTTCCATCGCTAAACCTGCGGCTATTCCCATCATATTTGCTTCGGTAATTCCCACGTTGAAGAACCTATCGGGAAATTCTGTTGCAAAGTATTTTGTTCGCGTGGAGCCAGCTAAATCTGCAGTCAGTACGACCACTTCTTTATCAGTTTTGCCTATCTCAGGTAGGATTTCTCCGTAGGCGTCACGGATTTTGACCATCTCGTCTCTCTGTTTTACTAATGTTGACACAAAAACCTCCTCCGGTTGTTGTAAAAGAACAATGTCCGTAGTTAAACCTGTTTTTCTACAAATCCCGCGCCTTGGTGCGGGGTAATTGACTTGTGCGCGCGCACCTGACAGCTAATTACTTTAAGCAAATTCACTTTCCTTAAACCTAATTGTAGCAGTTACACTTATGAGGTCCAGGGGAAATTTGTTAACCGGTTATCTTGGCTCTAGCGTCCCTTGTCTTTTGATTATCTATTGACTATCTTTTTCTTTGTTGAAAGGATTTTTGACACGAATTTTGATACAGGGGGGAAATTGCAATTCTGGATAATTCTTCTGTCATTGGCTATTGGTTTGGGAGTAGGGCTTTCTGGGGTCTTAACTGAGCAGCTCCGGAGGATCGAGGAGCCGCTTATTCATGTTGCGTTGTTGCTTTTATTAGTAGCAATGGGTATTAAGATCGGTTCAAGCGATAGGATTTTTACCAACTTGGGTAGTATAGGGATTACTGCACTTGTGATTTCTGGAGCAAGCCTTGCTGGTAGTCTGGTGTTTGTGAAATCCGTGTCGGTTAGGTTGCGGTGTATTCCTAGAAGCCAAGATCCTTCGGAAGAGATGGTGAAGAAAGAAATTCCTTATCGATTGACGGGTTTGATCGTAGCTGCCATAGTTATCGGTGGGATCGTGGGTTATTTTTTCGTGGCGGAAGGTTTGGTTTCTTTCTTTGATCTTGTTGTTACATTGACCTTGGGGCTCTTGTTGTTTGCGGTGGGGGTGTCCCTGGGGCTGAACAAGAAAACTTTTGCTCAGGCTTTTCAGATGGGTTGGAAGGTCTTTCTGTTACCAATAAGTGTTACTTTTGGTAGTATTCTGGGACCTGTAGTTGTAAGCTTCTTTCTGAAAGTTTCACCAGGTGAAGCTGCTGCGGTAGGTGCTGGTTTCGGCTGGTATAGTTTGTCTGCTATCTTGCTCACAGAATTACATGGTCCTGAGTTAGGGACTGTAGCGTTAATATCGAATACGTTTAGGGAGCTTATTACTTTCGTTTCTCTACCATTTGTTGTCAGATATCTAGGGACGGCTGCGGGAATTGCTAGTGGTGGTGCGACAACGATGGACGTGACTCTTCCGTTGATAAAGGAGGTCTCTGGGGGGCAGGCTGTACTTCCTGCTTTTTTGAGTGGGGCAATCTTATCCGGATTGGTACCAATCCTTGTGCCCCTGTTGATCAATCTGTAAGTGAGTTGCCAACGGAGAGTTTTCTCAATTCTTGTCTTATCAATACCTATTTGCTATACTCCTTTGTAATTGGTAATTTTGAGCTTCGATGAATTATCCACGGAGTTATGGTCAGTGTTTCTATTGTGTTGGCTATAGATCCATAGTTGGGGTGATACAGATGAGTAAGAAAGTAGTATGCCGGGCGTTAGAATTTTTGCGCTTTTTAGGTGTAGCTGTAGGAATATTCTTTGCTTTTTGGTTTAGTGGTAATCCTGAGTATCAATTTAGTATTTTAACCCTGTCGGTTGTTTTATCTTTAGCGGGTCTGAGTGGAATAGAAGGCCTGTTTTTTGGAGAGACATCTGCAGAGTTGTCTGATTACTCCCCGGGTAGCCCGTATCAGCGCGAATCTGCGTTAAACAACCTTGCACTGGCGCTTGCTACCTTGCTTGTATATCTAGTAGGGTGGGGTGTTTATGCCAAGGTTACATTAATGAGTGTTATGTTAATCCTGCTGATATTGTCTGCGTTGAATCGTGCCTACAGGGTTGTTAAAGAGGGAGACACCGCACCCACAAATTATTTACAGCCAGTTGTTACCCTTTTGTTAATTGGTTTTGTTTTGCCGTTTATGATTAACGTTTTGGTTTAACGTAACCTGTGCGATTTTCTCCTCTATAATTGATTTCTAAATTGGAATAAACAATTAAATACCATCCTGTTACGCCTGCAACGGGCGTAACAGGATGGTATTTATATTTATACTCAACCTTCTGCGCTAAGCTAACACTCTCTAGAACATAATTAGGTCAAATCATTAGTAAAATGTTTTTTTGATAGTGATCAAGTTATTTTTTCCTTACTTCGAGTTCCCCTGACCTATTTTTTACTGCTTTCAGACTCTCTCCAACGCCTTCTTTGAGGTTTTTCCCAGTCTTAAACGCGGGAACTACCTTACTGGGTACCTGGATTTTCTCACCAGTTTGAGGGTTGATTCTTTCGGTTGCTTTTCGTGATCTAGTTTCAAATTTACCGAATCCAGTCAACAAAACCTCTTCGTTGTTCTTCAGTGCCTCGGTTATTATTTCGATCACTGAGTCCAGAGCTTCCTTAGAATCCTTTTTGGTAAAACCAGTAGCCTCGCTCAACCTTTCGACAAATTCGCCTTTGTTCATAAATGTTAACCTCCCGTTAGGTTTGATTGATAATAATTTTTAGCCTATATTGTGGATTATAAGGTGAATCCTCCCTAAAATCCAATTCTGAATAGAATATAAAGCGAAAACCAGCAATTTTTTTTGGTCAACCAAAAATTAACCCTTTGGCAATAATTCCACTGTATTGGTAGAGGCACTCTACCTTTAGCACTAACCACTATTTTTTTTGCTAGTTGTATCCCAAGGACAATTTGTTAACATTTAATTATCCATAACTTGTTTTACTCAAAGGTCGTCTAAGACCTCAAATAAAGCGAAAAGCTATCGATTCAGTTTATACCACAGATGGTGGGGTAAATGCAAATAAATGTAATTATGAACCCAGTTGCCGGAAAAGGCAGGACCATTAAATCTCTACCCCGGGTGAAAAGAGTCCTGAATAGATATGACCTGGAGTTCCAGGTTTACAGGACGGATTACCCGGGCCATGCCACTGAGCTTGCAAGTAAATTAGAAGAGAGAGGGGATCTTTTGGTAGCTATGGGGGGAGATGGCACTGTAAGAGAGGTAGTAAATGGGATGAAGTCTGCTAACTCGAAGTTAGGGATAATTCCTTCCGGGATGGGCAATGATCTCTCCCGGAGTCTGAAAATTCCAGCCTCAATAGAGCAGGCATCCCAGTTGTTGCTTGAAGGTGTAGGAATGAAGATTGATCTGGGTTTAGAGGATGGGAGTCTGTTTAGCGTTATGGGAATTGGTTTTCCTGCAGAGGTAGTCGAGACCTATAGAACCATGCGTAATGGTTTTTTTAAGGGATCGTTAATTTATCTCGTCAGCGTGTTACGGTCTTTGTCCACTCTCAAGACCTATAGGATAGTTATGGATGTGGACGGTCAGTCCAGGCAATATGATGCGTGTGCCATCTTCGTAATGAGTTCTGGGTTTACTGGAGGCGGTATCAACTTAGTTCCGCACGCTGATTTAACTGATAGCCTGCTTGACGTTGCGATAATCCACGAGGTCGGCAAAGTGGAGTTGGCTTTAACCTTGCAAAAAGCTTATAAAGGGCAGCACGTCGATCATCCCAAAATTGAGTTCCTTCGAGCCAAATCGGTGGTAATTAAACCCTCTAAACGGATGGTTAAGATGATAGACGGCGATCTGGAAGGAAATACTCCAGTAAGCATCAAGGTAGCTCCACAAGCAAGGACTGTCATAATCCCCAATGAGAATTAGTTTTCAATGATGCAAGTCAGCCCCCGAGT
>CAZTJJ010000027.1:0-17922 GCA_964614065.1 uncultured Thermotogae bacterium | reverse complement strand
CCTTCGGCCGAGCGTGGGAGCTCGCCCTGCTGAAACAGGCTTGAGGGGTTACCAGAGAACCTTCGGCCGAGCGTGGGAGCTCGCCCTGCTGAATAGAATTAAGTATCACTCAACACTTCAAACTTGCTCCACACCGGGGCTCGAAACCCCCGGCTATCGTTTGCAATTATATGGGTTTTATTTTCTAGAATGGGCGAGGCCGACTAACTCATTCAAACTCAGGTCTTCCGATTGAAGGTAACTACGTAATCCCACATTAACGTGATTAAAGACCGAAAGCCCGTGCGTAGCTATCGCCGTCCCAATCTGCACTGCCGAAGCACCAGCAAGAATCAATTCTATTGCTGATTCAGTTGAGCTAACTCCGCCCACGCCAACGATCGGTATAGACAAAGCTTTGTACAGATCAAACACGGCTTTTACCGCAACTGGGTGAATTGCTTCACCGGACAGCCCACCGGTTTTGTTGCCCAATATGGGGGTTTGGGTTTTCACGTCTATGGCCATACCGGAGACGGTATTGATCGCGACTACACCCGAAGCACCACCTGCCTGAGCAGCTTTACCTATTTCCGTTAATCTAGACGTGTTCGGCGTCAACTTGGCCAGAATGGGGACCTCTGTCACCCCACAAACCGCAGAGGTAATCTCTTCCACCATCACCGGATCAGCACCAACAGCAGCACCAAACCGGCTGGCGTGGGGGCAGGACAAATTAAGCTCAATTCCATCTACAACCGGTGATAAAATTTTGGCCGCCTTTTCAAACTCGCCGGGATCTTCCCCATAAATACTGCCAAATACAGGTGCTTGAAGGTCTACATCGTCTAATTCAGTTGCGAAGTACTCGACGCCCGGGTTGGGCAACCCCATAGCGTTGAGGTATCCACAATCCACCTCTACCATGTTCGGAGATTGGTGGCCATCCCTGGGCCGGAGCCCAAGACTTTTAGTCGTGACTGCACCGGCGCCATTCTCTATTGCAGATTTCAACCCGCCGGGTGTAGTTCCCAAGACTCCACTGGCAAGGATCAAGGGACTAGATAATTTCAGTCCAAAGAGGTCAACGTTAATTGGTTTCTGCTCGTTCAAATTAGACTCGCTCATTGATCAAAAACATTCCGCTACGTTTCCCAGTCAACCGACCGTCAGCAAACACAACCTGACCATTTACGATGGTCATCTCAGGCCAGAAGGAAACCTCCCTACCTTCAAATGGTGTGATTTTAGCCTTTGAGAAAAAATTCTTCCCTCTGATCTTTTCCTGGTTATCCGGGTTAATGACCGTAAGATCTGCCCAGTATCCTTCCTCAATTTCACCCCTGTCAGAAAAGCCAAACAGTCTTGCGGGATTCTTGGTCAATTTCTCCAAAACCCGATTGAGCGGAATTTCCCGGTCTCTAGCATAGGTTAATGACAGAGGGAGTATGGTCTCTACACCGGGAAGGCCAGGTTTAGCCTCCTCGGGTCGGGTGGTCTTCTTTTCACTTTCCAGGTGAGGAGCATGATCACTGGCTATGAGATCAATATTATCTACAAAGATCTCAGAAAGCTCTTCCCGTAGCTTTTCATTTCGCAGAGGGGGATTCATGACAGCAGTAAAGTCATCTAAGTCGACTTCCTCTATGCTAAGCAGCAGGTGATGAGGAGTGACTTCCGTAGTTGCTTTACCGGACACTAGATCAATCGTTTCGGGGAGAGTAGCGTGAGCTATATGTAACCGAGTATTAAGGGTCACTTCTTCTATTAAGCGTTCAACCGCAATTATCTCTGCAACGGCAGGTCTCGAGGCCACGTATTCACGCGGTGAAGTCAACTTCACTCCCCCTGGGTTGATGTAATCGGTAGCTTCTGCATGAACCGCTAATAGGGAGTCAGCAGCTCTAACGGCGCTGAACAACTCAGTCAAGTCAACTGCCTCCTGAGCCATGTAATATTTAAAACCCACCGCTCCCCGTTGAGCGATGTCCTTTACAAGACTCAAATCTGAAGGAATCCCTGCATATAACGCAAAGTTTACAACCGACTTCCTCTTACCGATTTCCACCTTTTGTTCAAATAGGTCAGGTGTCTTTACTGGAGGTTTGTTGTTTGGCATATCCACTACCGTGGTAACCCCCCCTCGAGCTGCAGCCTGGCTCCCAGATTTAAAACCTTCTTTCCCTGTTTCCCCTGGATCTCTAAAGTGAACGTGAGAATCAATTATTCCTGGAACCAACAGTTTTCCTCGGCAATCAATTACCTCTTCTGCGTCTCCGACGTAATCTCCCACCGCCGAAATTTTTCCATCGTCTATACCAACCTCGAGAGGTTGAAATTCATCTCTGTATAAGACTTCATCGCACACTATCTTTTTATCCAGCATTACAAACGCTCCTTTCTCCCCGAGTGGGTTCGCTTCCATTTACCAAATTCGCTAAGCTCCTCAAGTCGAGAGAGGTTAGCCACGGGTCCGTCCTTACAAACTCTGAATCCATCAATTAAACAGGAGCCACAAACGCCGACCCCACACTTCATTATCCGTTCCAGGCTGGCCTCAAGCCATATCCCTTCCGATTTACATAGCTTGAAGATTTGATATATCATTTGCTCCGGCCCCGCAGTGTATATTCTGTCGACATCTTCCTCTAACAGCATGTCCTTTAACGGCTCAGTAATATAGCCATGATAACCTATTTCTCCGTCTTCAGTGGCCACGATTTTTGGCTCTAGCTGATCAACAAACAAGAGCTCCTTTTCGGTCGATGCTCCCAGTAAAACCTCAAGATCTGTGTAGTTACTGTATTTTTGGCAAAAAAGCCGCAACGGGGAGACCCCGTAGCCGCCGGCGACGACAATTGATTTACCCGCTGGTTCGGAGAACCCGACACCATAGGGGCCCCTAACGCCTACCTGGTCGCCTGGGTCGCAGTCATGTATCGCTCCCGTTGTAGGTCCTCTTTTCTTGATCGTAAACTCAGCATATTTTTTTTCTCGGCCGGAAATAGCTATGGGTATTTCGCCAGAACCGGGGACCCAGAACATGGCAAATTGACCGGGTGTCGCGTCTGAAGTCGGGGGATCAAACAACTTAACAGTTATTACGGTCGGGGACTGCCTGGTGATCGACTCTAGTTTTCTTACTCGGGGTTTGTCTTTAGACATATAAAATAATGAAACAAAAAAACAGATATCTACCGGTCTTTGATCAGCTGGTGGGCAATTTGGGTCTCTTCCATCATGTTATCACAGTAGAGACACCTAACGGTTAATGGATCCTTGTTTGTGACCTGAAATTTAGATTCGATCGGTTCTCTATCCTGATTGGATATACAGTTTGGGTTACTACAATCGAATATCCCGGTCAGTTGCTCCGGTAGTTCCACAGGATGCTTTTCGGTGACCTCGAAGGATTTGATGATGTTTATCGTCGCTTCGGGGGAAATCAGCGCGATCATTGCGCTCTCTGTCGGTGTCAGGAATTTATCCTCAATTTTCAGTAAATCTTTCTTGCCCATTTTCTTGCTATCGACCCGAATGGCAATCGTAATCGAATTGTTCTCTACAAATTCCAGATCGAGCAATTCAAACACTTTTAAGGCGGAACCCGGGGTAATATGATCGATGGCAGTTCCGCTCTTTATTCGAGTAATCTTCATCTTTTGCTTTTCTTTTGTCATGTTTTCACCTAACCGTTAAATCCAGCAGACTTGATATCAGGGCCATTCTGACCGGGATACCGTTTCCCGCCTGACTGAAAAACAAGCTGTTTTCCAAGTCGTCTACGTTAGTGTTCAGCTCTGTAACCCTGGGTAGAGGATGAAGCAGTAAAGGATTCCCCGTTCGTTCGAGTAGATCTCTATCTATCTCGTAGGCATGAGCTACTTTTTCGTATTCTGCCAGATTGGGAAACCTTTCCTTCTGGATTCTAGTTGCGTACACCAAATCCGCTTCTGTGAGAGAGTGTTCTAAGTCATCGCTCTCAACTGGATCCAAACCTCTATTCTTCAATTCGTACAGAAGATCTTTTTTCATTCTTAACTGACTGGGGGAGTTCAATATCAACTCAACGTCGTAGTTGCTCAACGCTCTGGACAGAGATCTGGTAGTTCTGCTATATCTGAGATCTCCCGCCAGGGCTATGGTATGACCGTCGACCTCGCCTAGCTCTTTTCTGATAGTGTAAAGATCGAGCAAAGTTTGGGTAGGATGGTTAGCACTCCCGTCTCCACCGTTTATCACGGGAATATCCAGTAATTCCGTGGCCAGCTTTGCAGAGCCCTCGGAGGGATGGCGCATTACTATGATATTCACGTACTGACTGACAGTGCGCAGAGTATCTGCCAGGGTCTCACCCTTCTGTACACTTGTACCCTCTGACGACGGGAAACCAATCGTATCTCCACCCAACCTCTTCATGGCGGCCTGAAAGCTCAGTCTGGTCCGTGTGCTGGGCTCAAAAAACAAAGTTCCCATAAGTAATCCCCGGGCGGCATCCGTACCGTTGTGCCTGTACTTCTCCATCTCTTCCGCCCTATCCATCATCCCCTCTAGCTGGTCCTTCGTTTTGTCTCGAATCGTTATAAAGTCAGCTCCTGCAAACTGATTGGGCAAACTCTGATCACCTCTTTTGTAAATATTCGAAGACCTTATCCCTCATTGTAGGAGAGATCTGGTTCAGTGCGGACAATTCTTCGACCACCGGTTTGATGTTGGAAACTTTGTGAAGCTCTACTCCCTGCTCCCTTAAGTTTTTCTTACCCCCTTCAGTTCTATCCAAAAGAACAAGACAGTCCGTTACCTCCACGTCGGACAACCTAAGAGCCTGGATCGCACTCAGAATGCTTCCACCTGTAGTAATTAAATCGTCAACTACGAGGACCCTATCTCCCGGGGCCAGTTTCCCCTCAATTTGTTGTCGTTCACCGTGTTCCTTACCAGTCTTCCGGACATAAATCAACGGGGTCTCAGTTTTATTTGCTATCAATGTACCAATGGGCAAACCACCTGTAGGCACAGCACAGATTCTCTCAAACTTCACACCGGATTCGTGAAGCGTGTCAACCGCTAGTTGAACGGCTCGGTCAAAAAGAATTGGATAGGAAGGAAGTAACCGCAAGTCAACATAATAAGGGCTGGTTTTGCCGGAGGTGAGAGTGAAATTACCGAAGTCTAAACAGTCACTAGCCCATAGAATTGGAGCGAGAATTTGACTGTTTCTAGCTAGTCTCTGTTTTTCACTCTTCATTAAGTTTGCAATGTTTTATTGATTTGATTTTTAATTTCCTCCGCCGAGTCCGCGGGATTTGAAGATTGATATATTGCCCTACCAACTATCTCGTAATCAGCGCCGGCCGAAATGGCATCACCGGGCTTTCCACCCTGGGCACCAATACCGGGGGTAAGTAAAAGCACGTCTGGGCCAAGCCACTTCCGGGCCTGCTTGACTTCATCCGGCCTAGTTGCTGGAGCTATAGCGCCATCAGCACCATGAGCTTCTGCGAAAGCAGCAAGCTCCTGAGCAACCGGGGTAATGAACTGTTTGCTTCCGTCGTGAGACATATTCACTACCAATATCACTCCACCTTCAAACGTTGAGACCTCCGAAATCAGACCGGAAAGGCCTTTTTCGTATCCGACAAACGGATGTGCAATCACGGCGTCAAACCCCATCTCCATCGCCTGTCTGCCAATCCACTTCGACGTATTGTCGATATCCGCGACCTTCAAATCAGCAATTGCCACCACCTCCGTCTCGTGAAGAAGTTGGGAGGTAAGATCAGGGCCAAGGGACAATAATAAAGGGTAGTTGATCTTGACCGCGGCAATGTGTTTCGATACATGTTTCAAAGTGGAACGTACCTGATCATAGAACTCCATTCTTTCCTTCTCTCGGGCATTGACTGAAAGTGAATAGAGACTGCGGGATAGGTCGAGGGCAAAAATTAACCGAGAATTTAACTTGACGCTTCTTGTCTTAATTTTTTCTTTAAACTTACTCATCCCTTAACTGTGCGATTTGCTTTCGCGCCTCCAATCTTTAAGTAAGAACTCAGGTAACTTACCGCAAATAAGTGCTGGACCAATTCTTGGTGACAAAGCTTTTTTCTAGGCCACATGTGTTCTCTAGCCAGGAGATAGAATCGCTCCATTTAGGTCATCGGTATTAAGATCAGGTTTTCATAAGTTTATCATAAGTCAAATATTTTGCAAGCTGCAGGTGAGAAATTAGCAAAAATATTAGGGGGACTTAGCCATAAGGGAGATAATGGTTGAACTTAGATGTTACTCTTTAGTTTTTGACGAATCTCGGGATTTTGTAATTTCTGAATAGCTCGTTTTTGTATCTGTCTGACGCGCTCACGGCTAATGTCAAAGACTTTACCCACCTCGTCAAGAGTACGAGGATGATAGTCCTTCAAACCATAACGGAGCTGTATTATTCTCTTTTCACGATCGGTGAGGGTCTCGTCTAAAACTTCATCCAATTTAGCGCTGAGCAGAGTTTGCAGGGTTTCTTGATCCGGTCTGGGAGCGTTCTCATCGGCAAGGATGTCACTCAACACGTTCCCACCGGAAGGGTCGTCTCCGAGAGGCTTATCAAGTGAGGTAGTTTTGTGAGCAGACTTCTTGGCCTTAAGAACTTTTTCTTCGGCGACATCCAGCTTCTCAGCGATTTCCTCTAGAAAGGGCTCGGTGCCGTTTTCTTCAATATGTTCCTGCTCCACCTTGTAAATTTCTCTAATCAGTTCGCTCATGTGTGCTGGAATTCTAATGGTTCTGGATTGATTATTTATCGCCCGAAATATGCGCTGGCGGATCCACCAGGTTGCGTAGGTACTGAACTTGTATCCTTTTTCATAGTCGAACTTTTCAATCGCACGCATCAACCCGAGATTTCCTTCCTGGATAAGGTCAAGAAAAGGCAGGCCATAGTTACGATATTTCTTGGCGATACTAATTACAAGGCGTAAGTTATGTCGGGCGAGTTCTTTTTTGGCTTCTTCTTCTCCGTTTTCAATCCTCTTTGCAAGTTCGACTTCTTCCTCTCGGGTGAGAATGTCTTCCGTTACTTCTTTAAAATATCGCTCAAGATTTTTGTCGGTCAAACTCTTCCCCCACCTGGGCAGATTTTGGCCTTGAAAAGCCCAATAACCTACCGACGATGATTGATGTTTTTAGAACACACCACAGAATTACGGGCTAACCGAGCCATTTCGATTGCCAAAACTTGCCGAGAAAGCCCCGTAGTTTACTGCGGGGATGTATCGGCTGGCTTCTTGTCTAGCACTCAGATAATTGCTAGACCACCTCGTACTAATGGTATTAAACATCCAAGTGACCGAATTCCGTAAGCAAGTTGGCTGAACCACTCAATTTAGGTGGTTGTTGAATTATAATTAACGAGACCAAAACTTCCAGTACATATTGTGGTTTTTCGGGACCTTTCGCGAAAAATAGGCTACATGCGTTAGTCTCCACCACTTAATTTAGGGCGCAATCATCTGGCTACTATCACATCAAAAGGAGTTTTTCAATTTAATTTATAACCGGACTCCACTATAATTGTTAAGTTGATCGACGTAACTAACCGTGACCTAATGGCTTTATGCCATTTTCAAGGAGGTTTTTACTAAATGAAGGGAAAAATCGCTGATCCAAGCCTTTCCCCTCAGGGTAAGAAGAAAATTGAGTGGGTAACCGCCAACATGCCCGTGATGAAAGAAGTTGAAGGTCTAACATCCGGGCAAAAACCGTTTACAGGATACAAAATCGGAATTAGCATTCATCTAGAGGCAAAGACTGCACGTTTAGCCCTGGCAATACGTGATGGCGGTGGAGAGGTATTCATCACCAGCAGTAATCCTCTATCCACTCAGGACGACGTAGCTGCCGCCCTCAACGAAGAAGGAAATATAACTGTCTATTCAAGAAAAGGCGTAACCGAAGAAGAATATACCTGGCAACTTGACAGAGTGCTCGATGGAAAACCGGATGTGGTGATCGACGATGGTGGGGACCTTGTAAAACAATTGCACGGCCCGAGATCGGAGCTGGCCAGCGAGATAATTGGAGGTGCCGAAGAGACTACAACGGGTGTAAACAGGCTAAAAGCGCTGGACAGAGAAGGAAAGTTAAGGTTCCCAATGTTTGCCGTCAACGATGCCAAAATGAAATATCTGTTTGACAATAGATATGGGACAGGTCAATCAACGTGGGATGCGATAATGAGAACTACCAATCTATCGGTCGCCGGGAGTACGGCAGTAGTTGTGGGGTACGGTTGGTGTGGTCGAGGAATTGCCATGCGTGCAGATGGTCTCGGCGCCGACGTAATCGTGGTAGAGGTAGACCCAATAAAGGCCTTAGAGGCGAAGATGGACGGTTATCGAGTAATGAATATCGAACAGGCTGCTTCGGAGGGTGACTTTTTTGTAACTTCGACAAGTGACATCAATGCTATACCCAAACAGGCAATTGAAAAGTTAAAGGACGGAGCAATTTTATCCAATGCCGGCCACTTCAACGTAGAAATTGACCTGGACGCCCTGGAAGAGTTATCTATTTCTCGAGATCAGGCTCGCAAGAATATCGAGCGATTTACGCTCAAGGACGGACGGAAAATATTTGTAATCGCCGAAGGAAGATTGGTCAACCTGGCGGCCGGGGACGGTCACCCCGCAGAAATCATGGACATCAGTTTTGCACTACAAACGCTAACAGCCAAGTACCTCCTCGAAAATCAAAATCTGAACAAGAAAGTATATTCCGTTCCCGATGAAGTTGATAACCAAGTGGCACAAATGAAGCTAAAGAGTTTAGGCATCGAACTTGACGAATTGACCGACGCCCAAAAGAACTATCTGGAAGGTGTTAACCCAAATTAAGCGACTCTAACCTGCGGTTAGAGGGTATTTGTTGATGATAAAGCAAACATTGCGAGCAAGACTGGGTCCAGCACTCAACTGAGATAAGCTACTTGGTGGAATATATGTCAATTATATAGGTGTGCTGGACTATATTACCTACAGCGAACGATTGCGTAAGCGAAGTGTGATTACTCAGTTGAGTGCTGGGTTTTTGTCGCGAGATCAACTTGAATTAGTTGATGTGGTTTCATCCACTGGGTGAAGTGATCTAAGTGAAATAACGGAGGTAAAATTGTCTTCCGTTCTTACTTCAAGATTATTGGCGCGAGAGAAAATCGCACAACTGAGGTTTAACTACTAAAAGCGCCGCTTTTTCGCAATTCTTCGGTGCTATCAAGATCAAAGTAATTGAGGAAATCCTGCGTAACGGACAGCAGCTGAGTACGACCTTCCTGTTTAGTGGAAACAAACCCCCGGTTCACCAGTTCGTCGATATGATCGTAAGCACCATTACCGCGAATGTTAATTACCTCTTTTTGTAAAACAGGGCTATTATAAGCGATTACGGACAGGGTTCGCAGAACTCCCTTGGGGATATCCTGGTGGGGAGCCAGATATTTCACCCGGGGCAAAAGATCGCGTTTCACCTTGAACTGGTAGTTTCGATTCTTTTCTGTAAGAGTTAACCCTCTATTTTCCGCCTCTAATCCACTCTTCAAGTCCTCCAACAATCCATCGAGTTCCTCCTCACTCAATCCAGTCAAGCTTAACAGCTCCGTTCTGGGTACTGGCTCGCTAGAAATGAACAAGGCAGCTTCTAGCAGAGCTCTCGGACTCTCTGTAGTGGTATTACTTTCTTCATCCATCGGTATTTTCTCCAGGCTCAATCAAAATATCACTAAATGGCTCTTCCTGTCGGCAGTACAGCTTGCCTTCCGATTGAAGGTGTAGTAGCTCCAGAAAAGTGTTAAACTTTTCCTCTTTCGTATCCCTGCTAATGAGCGTGGAAAACAATACCTGTTTACCCTGAGACAGCTTTTGTTTCACTCTTCGGTACAATCTTTCCAGCCTGACACGAAATCCCTCCTTGTTTTCAAGGTTGATTCCCCAGTCCGTGTCACGAACCTCCGATTCTTCCTCTCTCCTTTCCTCTCTCCGTTCGTGAACCTCTATTGCTTCGTGAAACGCAGACTCGAGCTCATTTTTGGTAACGGATCGCCTATTTATCCTTTTAATCGGCACTTCTAGAGTAGGGATGAATTGATCGCTATCGAACTCCTCATAAGCCAGGAAATCGGGTTCGATCATTTCATCGAACTCCTCTTCTTCCGTCGACTCTTCTCGTTCGCCGAGCTCCTGAGCCTTAACGCGCAACAAAACCGCACAGGATATCACCATTCTGCCCGATAGCTCGAAGTCCTTTCTCTGTAAATTATCCAGCTGCTGTTCGAAATCGCGGGCCAATTCCATCACGGAAATCTCCCACGGGTCCCTGTTGTTAGCGTATTGATCCAGCATTTCCTGCCAGTGAGGCGATAGCAATATCCTGGAATCTAGCCGGCCCTCACCGGATAAATTATAAGTTTCTTCTTCGTCTTGGGCAAAGTTCATAATGACCGCCTAGTTCAGTTTTATCGACAGGATATCCGACTTACTGTTTTTCATGGAAACACCAAAAACCTGGTCAGCGTGCTTCGCCGTTTCTTCGTTATGAGATATGAGGATAAGTTGAGCGTCCTGCGCATAGTCGTCCAGCAAATCGGCAACCTTCGCCGAACGTCGCTGGTCCAAAGCCGCGTCGATTTCATCCATGACATAAACTGGCGCCGGATTAAGCTCCTGTAGAGCAAATATAAACGCTATCGCGGTCAGGGTTTTCTCGCCGCCGGAAAGCGAATCAAGCACGATAAGTTCCTTGTCCGGCGGATGCGCTTTGATCAATAAACCCGACGTAATGTCACCCTCCCGCCTTAATTTCAAATGCGCGCTTCCACCATCAAACAACTTCTTAAAAATCACCTCGAAGTGACTGGAAAGCTCGTTCATGGTGGAATAAAACTTTTCTTTTTTCTCTTGCTCAATTTTTCCAATCAACCTCTCAACTTCGCGCTTTTCCTCACGAAGCAACTCCAGCTTCCCCTGAAGCTCGTCAACCTGTGATTTGAATTCCTCGTACTCATCTATCGCCTTCATATTCACTGGCTGGAGCCTATCCAGCTCGCGGCGATATTTTCTTTTCTGGTTAATTAGCTCTTTAATCGGATCATCCAGGTACTCTTTGGACGGGTCGGGTTTGTCCAGATCCTCAAGTTCCCGCCTTAACCCTTGAATATCTTTTTCTGTACTATCCTTCTTCCTTTTCTGTCGCTCCGTTTTTCGATAAAGCTCGTTTTGACGCTTCTTCAGGTCATTCAGGTACTTTTCCAGCTCGGATATTTCGTCCTTCAACTCCTCGTTGGTCTGGGTTTGGCTCTCCAGCTGGGATTCTTTTTGCGACAATTTCTTTCTAAGATCGTCTCTTCCGTCACGTTTTCGAGCAACCTTCTCTTTCAGTTTTTCAATCCGCTCCTTTTTGGCCTGGATCTTTTTGCTAAGCTTTTCCATACCACCCTGAGAGGAATTACCTGTTGCCGTCCTAGCCTGTCCGCCGGTAATTGCTCCACCTCTACTTAGCACATCACCGTCAAGAGTTACTGCCCTAACGTTCTCTGCGTCCTTGACGGACTCCAGATCCTCCGCAATCAGTGTATCTCGGAAGACGTACTGGAATGCACGTAGATACTTTGGATCAAACTGCACTAGCTCTATCCCGTAGTCTATGACACCGGGAAGCTTTTTGGCTTTTTTGGACGACTGACTTAACCTACCGCCGGATACGTTCATTAAAGGCAAGAATCGCGCCCTCCCAAGCTCGTTTTCCTTAAGATAGTTGACCGATTCAATAGCTGTGGACCGAGAATCGACCACGAGATCATTCAAATGACCGCCCACGGCAGTTTCTATGGCCACCTGATATTTTGGCTTTACTTCCATCAGATCGCCTATTGTGCCATAAATTCCACCTCTGTCGCGATCCAACAACGCTTTAACCGAACGATTCTTTTTCGTCGATTTACCCGTATTCTGGTTTTTTAACCGATTTAGCTCCTCCACCGTATCTTCGAGATTCGAAATTTCGTTCCTTGCGGACTGAATTTCTCCTCTGATTTTGACCAAACTCATCTTTAAATTCTCAACTTCCTTGGATAGTTCTTTTCCTTCTTCACCCTCGCTCTCGCTTTTCAATTCTTCGAGCTTCTTTTCCTTCGCCTCTGCCTCGCTGTCAGCCGATTTGAGCTCTTTTTCGTACTTGGAATGTTGCTCTTTTATCCGCTTGAGTTTTTCCTGGCTCTCGGACAATTCCTTCTTTTTGTCGACGTATTTCTTGTGAGTAATGGACGATTCAACAAGTTCTAACTTTCCTTCCTTTTCCTTGTATTCAAGGGCCGCATCGCGTTCCTTCTCCAGCCGAGTCAGCTGGCTCCTCCGTTCTCCAAGTATCACCCTATTGGTCATCAGCTTTTCTTTCACTGTACGGAGATCTTCTATCGCTTCGGCCTTTCGCCGGTCGTACTTACTGATGCCGGCAAGATCATCAATAATTTCTCGTCTGTCCATCGCACTCATGTTAACAATTTCCGTAATTTTCCCCTGATTGACTATATGATGGCGGCTAGGATCCATGTTTGCCTCGTCCAGCACCTCGTCTATCACGGATCTTTTGCAGTTGTTTCCCATGAATTTATAGGTTGAGGATTTTTTGGTAACCTTGCGCCCAATTGTTATCTCATCCCTGCCGTGTCCATTATCTAAATGTCTATCCAGTACTTCAGCAAACTGATCATTAGTATTGTCCAGATGAACAGTCACCAGAGCTTCCTTGGAGGGGGTCTCGTTCTTACCCCCATTATAAATCAACTGGCTCAGCCTATTTGCCCGTAGCTGCGAAGACCTTTGACCCATTACAAAGGTTAAACCGTCAATGATATTGGACTTTCCCGACCCGTTTTCACCTACAATAGCGGTTAACCCCCGCCTCTGGATGGGGATCGCGGTCTTATTTTTAAATGATTTAAAACCCGAAAGAACTATTCTATTTAAAATTGACATAACTATTGTATCATTACTGTACTAGTCATTAAGAAGAACAAACTAACCAAAAAGGTCCTCTTCAACCGTTAAGCGCAATAATAAACCCACCCCAGGCCTTAAACCCAGTAAAGGGTTATAGCAAGCAATCCAACTATAATTCCGGTTGTGGCCACCAGGAGATTTCTTCTCGCAGAACTTATGTACTCCTGTTCAAGATCGGCCAACCTTCGTTCGTTGTTAAAGGTGGCCTCTCTGACGCTGGATAAATTCTCTTCAACATCTTTTAAGGTTACCTGGAGCTGATCCAGCTTCTCGGCCATACTATCCAATTGCTCCGGCTCAAGGGTCTTGACGTCAACCTGTTTCTGAGTAGCGGTCAGGGTTGACTCCAGATGGTCAATCCTGGTGGCTAAGCCATCAACCCTTGAATCAAGATCATTTAAATCCGCCCGTACTTTCGAGTAATCTTGCTTATGGACAGCGGACTCCAAACTATCTAGATCTTGAATAAGTTTATCTTGGTCTTGACTGAGTTCGGAAATGCCAACTTGGTTTTGATCAACCTTATTCTCAAGCTGACTTTGTGCACTAGTGAGCTCCGCAACTCGAACCGTTAACTTGTCTATCTCTTGCCTGATACCCTCCAACTCTTCGGCGGTAAGTCCAACTCCGGTAGCCCCGTCTTCATCACTAGGAGTGTCCTGGGCAAAAGCGAAGCTGACCAACAGGAACAAGGTCACCAGCACCACAAGAAGTACCCTCGCTTTGCAGCCAAATCTCCCACTCATCTTGCACCTCCCGCAAAAAGAATGATAGGGTAATTGATAAGGTAACTCGAGGAGTGTTGTCAACCTATTTTGTTACCTTTGTACTACACGTAGGTGATAATTGTGGTGGCTTAGCCGAGTGCTACACTAACTCTTGCTTGCAAAATTTACCTTACGGTTGACCTAGTCTTTCTATCAAAATAGGAGAACTGCTTAGATTGCCCGTATAACAAAGATATCATTCTTAGAACCCCAAATCAAACCAATAATTGACAATTCAATTTTGCAAAGCGAATTGTTCCAAATACGTACCCACAAACTTTTAAATATTTGCATTTTGATATTACAATTTGTAATATTACGTTACGTAATGTTTACCAAAAAACGCGGGGGTAAAATATGCAACAAGCAGAGGGGTTAAATTCCGCTTTAGAATTAATGCTAATTGAAGAAAAACCGAGGTATGGTTATGAAATAATGAAGAAAGTCGAGGATATTTCAGGTGGTTATTGGCAACCGGGACAGGGTACCGTATATGGAACACTCGATAAATTAGAAGAAGGCGGTTTGATTAAACCCACTGACCCGAAGGGAAACCCCACCGAGGACCGTAACTACTTCTGCTTAACGGAAAAAGGCCGAAAAAAGATCGAAGAGGTAAAGAAAAACCTGGAAACCAAGGTACGGCCTCTTGACAGAATCCTCGGTCTTTTACACGTTTATCAGTATTTTTTTGAGGACGATTTCATGCGAACGCTTGAAGGGATAAAGTCAGAATTCAACACCGAAATTAACTAGTCAAGGAGTGAGATCCATGCTCAGTAGTCTAAAACTTAAGCAGGGTGAAATAAAATCGAAAGCAATCTTGGTTCTGTTATGTTTAGTCATTTTCTCGTTGGCTCAAGCAGGAATGGCTGGCATATTTGGGATGGAAGACTACCCTGGGGGTAGGTTAAAAGCCGTTTTTGAAATAGAGGAACCGGAAGAAGATTCACCCGTTAGCAGCTACACCATGATCGTGGAACCAGACTGTAATAAGTATCATGTTACTGAAAAAATTACCAGTCCGGGAAGAAACAGTGAAAACGTAAATTCTGTTTTTGGTGCAAGCGGGGGAGCAGGCGCTGCTGGCTCTCAGTACGATGAAAAAGATTCTCCAAATATAGATACGAGCCCGCTGAGTGCTCTCGACGACCGAAACGTGGAGGTAAAACCAAATCAACAAATTTTCTTGCCCGACGGCGGGAGACTGGTGACTCAGGAGACCGACGAAATAGCTGGGATTTCAGTGGTTATGGGGACATTCGTGAACTCAAATTACCCTAACCAGTTAGTAAAACTCGCCTTTGCCAGTAACGAAATCCAGGACCTGCTTCTATTTCCACCTCTACTGGAAAGAATCAATCACGGAAAGACTGAAATTCGGATTCAACTGGTAGAATTCAGCCACGAGAAATGAATACAACAATGATCCAGTTAGCTGATGTCGAAAAAACTTACTTGATGGGTGAAACAGAAGTCAAGGCACTACGGGGGTTAGACCTTAGTATAGAAGAAGGCGACTTCGTAGCAATAGTCGGACCCTCAGGCTCAGGTAAAAGCACACTAATGCACATTATAGGTGCTCTCGACGTTCCGGATAAAGGAAAAGTGCTCATGGACGGAAACGATATTTCCGATTACTCGGAGAACGAGCTGGCCAAGCTCCGGGGTGAACAAGCCGGCTTTGTCTTTCAAACCTTTAATCTCATCCATACTCTGAACAGCCTGGAAAACGTATCTCTTCCCTTAACGTTTCAAGGTGTGCCCCGGGGGAAAAGAGAGGAAAAAGCCAGAAAGTTACTTACGGCTGTGGGTCTGGGAGGCCGAGTCGGCCACAAGCCTGCAGAGCTTTCCGGAGGCGAACAGCAACGGGTAGCAATTGCTCGTGCTTTAATCAACGATCCCAATCTCCTCTTGGCCGACGAGCCCACAGGTAATCTGGATACGGAAACAGGAAAAGAGATCATGGATCTACTTAAAGACCTTAACGAAACCCGAGGAATGACAGTGGTGATCGTGACTCACAATCCTAACGACGCCAGTTACGCCCACAAAACTGTTCACATCGTAGACGGTCAAATAAGGGACGCAAAGACCGCAAGGGGAGGATCTTAATGTTTCTAGATTATTTAGGGCTATCCTGGCAGTCGATAAAAAACCGCAGGTTAAGATCGTGGCTAACAATTCTAGGGATCGTCATCGGGGTGACCGCTATCGTCACCTTAATATCAATCGGCCAGGGTGTACAAGACTCTATCCTAAACGAGTTTGAAAAACTTGGGTACAATACGATCACAGTACTACCGGGAAGTATCAACACACGACGAGGAGGATTCAGTAACGTAGGTGGAAATGATACTGATTATCTGGATCCAGCCGTCATAGAAAACCTCGATCAGATCCAAAGTTCCGGTCCGATAAGAACTGAGACCGGCCTGGTAAATTCAGAAGATTTAGAGGGACAGGCGTTCCTCCGGGTGACTGGCCTTAGTCAAAGTATTTTAACGGATTTCGAGGCGTACTTTAACGGGTTTCCCATCGGATCCGGAGAGCTATTCTCCTTTTCCGGGGAGGAAAACCAGGTAGTCTTGGGTAGCAAAATCAGTGAAGACCTCGGTGTATCCACGGGAGATAAAATCCAGTTAGAGGGTCAGGACTTTACCGTCACAGGGATTCTAACACCCGACGAGGATTCCGACGGTGGATTCAATTTCTACGGTGATTTAGACAGTGGATTATTTGTTCCCTACAGAACTATCAACTCTCTATATGGCGGTGGGATGCAGGCTTCCATAATACTGCTTGAACTAGCGGATTCAGCGGACGTTTCCGAAGTTGCCGATAGTATCGAACAGTTATATGCGGACAACGATTCCGCTGCAACAACAATCACCACAGAGGAGATAAGCGAGCGAGTAAACAACGCGCTGGGAACAATACAGATTGCCCTGGCGGGAATCGCTGCGATTTCCTTGCTGGTCGGGGGGGTGGGCGTTATGAACACAATGTACACTGCTGTGCTGGAAAGGACAAGAGAGATCGGCGTTATGAAAGCAGTAGGAGCAAAAAACAAAAGTATCCTGAACCTGTTCTTGATCGAATCTGGCTTATTAGGTTTAATCGGCGGAATCATAGGCACGCTTTTTGGTGTGGTGTTGAGTATCATCGCGGGAAAGTTCATCCAACAGGCCCTATCTGCGCCCTTTGCTCCTTCGTTTAGACCGGCCTTGATCATCGGAGCAGTCGCTTTTTCCTTCTTTCTTGGCGCAATTTCCGGTGTTTTACCCGCCCGGCAGGCATCGGCCCTCCAACCCGTGGAGGCCTTGAGGTATGAGTGAAATTGACGAGTTTAGCTGGAATACCTCTTTCAGTAGCTTTGTAAACCTCAGAACGTTGTGGCTGGCACTGCTTATTCTACTAGCCTTAAGCGGAACTGTCGTAATTTCCAACGCTAGATTCGAAGGTCAATTAGATATTGACCTTGTACTAACCCCTCAAGAAGAAAACTTACTCCACGGCGATTCTATCACAGAGATAAAATTGGACTACATCGATGGAAAAATAAAGGATTACCCTAGCGTCTTAAGCAAAGTGCTATTTTGGCCCCAAACCACCTTAGCGGATACGGGAACTGCACTGAGTTGCGAAATGCGTCTCCCTATGGATGCCTTAAATGAGCCGGATCTGATCCTCGACGGGTACTATGCTAGAGAATTTGGTCCTGACTACCCAATAGGTACGCTCGGAGGGAGTTCTCGAGTCTACTTCAACCAGGATAATCTCGAGTACTGGGCAACCAAAGGGATTATCAATTACGGAGGATTTTCCTACGGCCTGAAATTCCTACTGGAAGAAAGTCCATATAAACTAAATCGATACGGATCTGGATACGAGCTATCCATCTCTGGCACCAAGATATCAGGAGTGGGCGTAACTCTCAAAGCGTGGGCGGGAATGATCCCCGATTATTCTGAATTAATAAGGGTAAAATTGGGAATGAGAAACGAAAGTGGATACGACACATTTAACCCGATGGGTCTAGAATACGAGGGATACACTGGTAGCGAGGTAACCTTTCAGGGAATTAGCTTTGGACCATTGATCTTTGACTCGACGAGCACGTTTACTTTCCT
>CAZTJJ010000026.1:2295-18795 GCA_964614065.1 uncultured Thermotogae bacterium | reverse complement strand
AGGATCCACACTCGGGAATTACTATTCCTGCTGCAATAATAGTTGAACCGGTTCAGGGAGAGGGCGGTAGCATCGTTCCTCCTGAAAATTTTATTCCGGGTCTGCGGAATATAGCTGACGAGTACGAAGTCCCGTTGATTTTTGACGAGATTCAAGCTTCAAATGGCAGATGTGGAGAAATGTTCAGTTCAGAGCTTACCGGAACTGTCCCAGACATCATGACCATAGCAAAAGGCTTTGGTGGCATTGGTTTTCCATTTGGAGCGATTCTCTACAAGAAAGAGCTTGACAATTGGGAGTCGGGAGCTCATATAGGGACTTTCAGGGGACATCAAGTAGCTATGGCAGCAGGGCTTGCCAGTCTTGAGTTTATAGAAGATAACGGGATAACCCATCACGTGAAAGACCTTGAAAAAGTTATGCTATCTATGCTCAAGGCGGAAGACTCAAATATGAAGTAC
Source organism: uncultured Thermotogae bacterium (assembly GCA_964614065.1). Taxonomy (GTDB): domain Bacteria; phylum Bipolaricaulota; class Bipolaricaulia; order M55B111; family M55B111; genus M55B111. The sequence continues at coordinate 18,334 of CAZTJJ010000026.1, read as the reverse complement.
GTCGGAGAATCTCGAGGAAAGGGCCTTATGATAGGAATTGAATTCGTCAAAGATAAGGATACCAAGGAGCCTTACCCCGAGATGGCTCAGCGTGTACAAAAATTGGCCTACGAAAGAGGGGTAATATTTGAACTGGGAGGCCATTACTCAAACGTCATTCGCTGTCTTGCTCCCCTTACCTTAACTGAGAGGATGGTTAGGAACGGAACCAAGATTTTGATAGAGGCAACAAAAGAGGCACAGAAAGAGGAGATTTAGTAGTTGTCTCAGGATATTCGTCCTATTTTACGCTAACGTTTAACTTTTCGTTTCAGCCAGATTGATAAGCTGCTAATCTCGTAAAATTATAGTATTTACCCATGATATCATTGAGTTGATGCTATATAGTATTCACTAATACTCGTCGCTGAACTAATAATCTATCGGTGTGGCGGGTTTGATTAAGGAACCAGCTAGGTTTATAGTGGTTACTTAATGAAGGAGGAAAAATGCAAGATCTGAAATTGGCTTTTATTGGTTTTGGAACGGTTGGTCAGGGATTTGCTAGGTTGTTACAAAGTAAAGAAAGTATTCTCATAGAGGAACACGATCTGAAGATTGAGGTTACAACGATTATAGATAAGGTTATGGGTATGGTTGTTGACCCTGGGGGAGTAGATCTAGCTAACGTATTGGCTAGAGTCGAGCGAGATGGCAAAATCTCGAATGAGATGGAAGTTGACTCTAGACAGATGATTAAAGACGGTAACTTCGACGTGCTGGTGGAGGTAAGTTTTACAGATATAGAAACGGCCGAACCGGCTATCTCATTTATTAAAGCTGCATTGCAATCTGGAAAACACGTTATATCAACCAATAAAGGTCCACCCGCACTGGCTATGAAGGAATTGGAAGGCTTGGCCAAGGAAAATGGTGTATATTACCGCTACGAGGGGACGGTCTTAAGTGGAACCCCTTGCCTAAATTTGAGTAGCGAGGCAATGAGGGGCGTTTCTATTCATTCTATTAGAGGAATCTTGAATGGTACCTGTAACTATATACTGGAGGAAATGGAACAGGGCACGGTTTACGAACAGGCATTGAATACAGCACAGGAATTGGGGTACGCGGAAGCGGATCCAACAGCAGATGTTGAAGGATTTGACGCGGCGACTAAGATAGTTATCTTGGCCAATAAGCTGATGAACGCTAACCTGAGTGTATCCGACGTGGACCGGAGTGGAATTGTCGGACTCACAACGGATGAAATAAAGAAGCCGGATGAAAGCGGCTTTAAGACGAAATTAATTGCCAGCGCTCACAGGAAGAACGAAAAGGTAAACCTCCAGGTGGGCGTCAACAAGTTAACTCTTGCTGATCCATTGGCTAACGTCAATGGTGTATTGAACGCAGCTACTTTTTCCACGGATACTTTGGGAGACGTTACAGTAATCGGACCGGGAGCCGGGAGTAAGGCTACCGCACAATCTCTGTTTTCTGATCTGTTGGCAATAAACGATAAACTTACAACCTACTAGGAGGATTTCAATAATGAAAGAATACTGTGTCGGAGTAATTGGAGCGCTCGGGGCAGTGGGTGAACAAATGAGAGATATTTTGGCTGAGAGCAGTCTCAATATCGGAAAAGTCAAGATGTTTGAGCTTCCCGAGCTTGAGGGCAAGACGGCCGAGTTTGCCGGTGAACAAATACCATGTGAGGTCGCTACCTCAGAAACCCTCTCTGAATGTGATGTGGCCACGATGTCCGCGGGTGCGGCTGCATCCGAGAAGCTAGCGCCGATGGCTGCCGATGTAGGATGTGTCGTCGTCGATAACTCGAGTCAGTGGAGGTTAGATCCTGAGATTCCCCTGGTGGTTCCGGAAGTTAATCCCCAAGACCTTGACTGGAACGAAGGGATAGTAGCTAATCCCAATTGTTCTACCATCCAGATGGTGGTGGCCCTTCAGCCCCTTCACAAGGCATATAATATTCAACGTGTTGTTGTGTCATCCTACCAAGCGGTGTCTGGATCGGGTGTTGATGCCATAGATGAGCTAAAACACCAGGTGGAAGACATAGTGAATGGGAGAAAACCCAGTGTAGGGGTTTATCCCAAACAAATTGCATTCAATGCTCTGCCTCATATCGACGTATTTCGGGACAACGGCTATACCAAAGAAGAAATGAAGATGGTTCACGAGACACACAAAATAATGGATGAAAACATAGAAGTTTGCCCGACTGCGGTACGAGTTCCTGTGTACAGGTCCCACGCTGAATCGATAAACGTTCAAACGGCGTCCCCCATGGACGTGGATGAAGTGAGGGAGATTTTATCGCATGCTCCCGGTGTCGTTGTTATGGATAATCCCGAGGCAAACGAGTATCCGACCAGCCTGACGGGAGAGGGTCGGAACGAGGTTTTCGTGGGAAGGATTCGCAAGGACCCAACCCTTGCAAACGGGCTAAACCTATGGGTCGTTTCGGACAACCTCAGAAAAGGAGCAGCTTTAAATACAGTTCAAATAGCTGAGACCATGGCCGAGCGTGGTTTAATCTAGTTAATCTTGCAAGGAGCAATTCTTCCACTATGGTTAAATTAGTAAAGAAGTTTGGAGGAACTTCACTCCAGACCAAAGAAAGGATGGACTTGGCAGTTGACGAAGTAATCAGTAGCTTGGATAGTGGAGATCACGTTACTGTGGTCGTCTCTGCAATGGGGAGGGAGGGCGATCCGTACGCTACAGATAGTTTAATTGGGTTGTTGGAGGGAGTATCTCAGGATGTGAGTCCGTTAACTCAAGATTTGTTGATATCTTGTGGCGAGGTAATGTCGGCGTCTTTGTTTGCTCATTACTTGGATTCAAGCGGGTATCACGCCATTCCTATGACTGGTTTCCAGGCCGGTATCTTGACTACAGATGATTTTGGAGATGCTCGGATAATTGATATAGATCCGGTGAGAATTGAAAGACTTATCTCAAAAGGTAAACCGGTGGTCCTGGCCGGTTTCCAGGGTAGGACGGTGAGAAATGAAGTGACAACTTTGGGACGAGGAGGCAGCGACACCACTGCGGTAGCAGTTGCTGGTAAGCTAGGAGCGGATCTAATTGAAATTTATTCCGACGTTCCCGGTGTTGCAGTCGTTGATCCCGCCTTCGTTTCTGACCCACCTTTCTTTTCGTCAATAGCAAGGAGTTCGTTATTAACCCTTGCTCAGTATGGTACTAAGGTTATTCACCCGAGAGCAGTTGAACAGGCCGAGAGATATGACTTAAAGTTATCCGTAAAATGTGCTTGGGATAGGAACAACGAAACCATTGTTGGTAGAGAATCTTCATCTTCGCGAACGCCACTGGGTATAGCGGTGCACGATAGTTACAGAGGAATCATTGGTTCTCCTGATGATCTTAATGAGACCTTGTTAACCGACGAAATTGGAGTACGGTTTCCTAGTGCCGATGGAAGGGAACTAGTTTTGACGGCTAACGAGTTTGAACCAAATGACGAAGTTGATATTCAGGTTCATGACGATCTCTCTTTGGTTACAGCTGTTTCTACTCAGCTAAATGATACGGAGGATCTAAGGAAAACGATCGTGGACGAAATCTCCCAAGAGACATATCTTTATCGCCGAAACCTCGAAAACGGAGTGCAGTTCCTGTTAGATAATGAGAATCCCAGGGAGTTCGTTAGATCTTTATATGATCTTTTCTACTAAAACCCAAGTTAAAGGAAGTGATGAGTGCTATGGGTGAAGTAATTAGCTTCAATCGTGGTGTACCGGCTACTAGTGCATTGCCGTCAAAAAGCGTGAGTGAAGCAGCCTCTGATGTTTTAAGTGCAGATGGTGAAAACCTGCTACAGTATGGAGATTCCAGGGGGTACTTACCTCTCAGGAAGACGATAGCCAAAAAGTATGGAGCAAATAGTGGATCGGAGGTATTGGTAAGTAATGGCTCTTTGCAAATATTGGATGCCCTTGCACATACCTATCTTTCACCAGGGGATTCGGTTCTTGTAGAAAGGCCAACTTACGACAGAGCACTGACAATATTTAGTCGAGTGGGCGCGGATGCATTTGGTGTAGAACTTGAAGAAGACGGGATTGACGTGAATCGATTTGACGAATTGCTAAAAAGTATCAATCCCAAGCTTTTTTATACGATAGCTGATTTTCATAATCCTACGGGTGTTACCACCACCGGAGATAAGCGGGAGAAGGTAGTTGAGTTGGCCAAGGATTCTGGTTTGACGGTTATCGAGGATTCGCCTTACCGAAAACTGAGGTATATTGGTGAAGATGAACCGTCTTATCGTAGTTTTGATTCGGAGTCGGTTATTCAGATGTCCTCGGTCAGTAAGTTGGTTAGCCCCGGGATTAGGGTGGGTTGGATAGTTGCAGAAAAAGACGTTATAGATAAAACCGCGCAGTTTGTAGAGGATACCTACATTACGCCCAATTTACTCAGTCAAGGAGTGGTAAATAAATTAATGAAAGATGGTTGGATCGAAGGGAATATCAAAAGATTAGTACAACTTTACAGACCCCGGCTTGAGGCCACTTTGAGTGGGTTGGAGAAATATTTCGCTCAGGCAAAATGGATAAAAGCCAAAGGGGGGTTCTTTGTCGGTGTATGGTTGCCAGATTCAACTGATGTCCAAAGTTTCTATGCCAAAGCAAATGATCAAGGTTTGATTCTTTCTTCTCCCGATGGGTTTTACCCGGATTACTCCGGAGAAGGTTTTGTCAGATTGCCTTTTCCTGCTTTAAGTACATCGGAAATAGAAAGCGGCGTGAAAAAACTAACAAAAGCTTGGAATGAATCGTGATTTAGCTACGCATTATTTGAGGAGGGTCTTATGAACCTAGCACTAGAATTGTCCGAGGTGTTAGCTCACCATGAAAACGTTCAAGAAAATCCTATCCGAGAATCTCTCATCGAGCAGAGTGTTGATCGTGGCGAAGCGTTTGTCAGTAAGAACGGAGCTTTAGCTACATGGACTCCTCCAGAGTCTACGGCGAGAACACCAAAGGATACAGTCATAGTAAAACGAGAAAGCAGCCAGAATACGATAGATTGGGATTCACCGAATAACATACCTATTGACGAGGAAACTTTTAACATGGCGTTTAATGATGCCCTGGATTTGCTGAAACGGAAGGATCAAATTTACAGTACAGATAGGGTAATTGGTGCGGATCCATCGTTTGCTCTCCCCACGAAGACAGTTACGGATAAATCTCTGACTGCTTTGTTTACTTACAATGCGTTCAGGCCGGTGCCGGACTCTATTGGTCAGAGCACATTTGCTGACCAGGGGTTCAATTTTATCGTTCTCCCTTACGACAAGCTGAACAGCAGTAAGTACGAAGGTAAACTTCGGAAGTTTCCCAACGGCCAGACCAGCAATATGATTGTGGCCATGGATTATGACAGAAAGTTAGGTGTGGTGATAGGTTCCGCGTATCTGGGAACAGTAAAGAAGTTGATGTTTACCGTAATGAATTACTTACTCCCCGGCGAAGGGATATTGCCTTTACACTGTTCTGCTAACGAGGGACCGGATGGGACATCTGCTTTATTGCTGGGTTTATCAGGAACAGGAAAGACTACGTTGTCGGCGGACCCAAATAGGGCGTTACTCGGGGACGATGAGCATGGATGGAGCGATGGCGGTATAGCCAACTTTGAAAATGGGTGCTACGCAAAATTGATCGATTTGGATGAAGAAGAGGAACCGGAGATATGGAATGCGATCATGCACGAGGACGACTATTTTGATCATGGTGCGATCGTTGAGAACGCGCTGATGTACCCCAACGGAGAGTTCGACTTTTTTGATACCCGGCTGACTCCGAATTCTCGTGGGTCCTACCCGCTGGAATATTTATCAAATATCAAGCCCTCGTCGGTATCAGGGCACCCCAGTACAATTTTGTTCTTGACCGCAGATGCAAACGGGGTAATTCCGCCTGTCTCCAAATTGGATCCGAGTCAAGCCATGCTGTGGTTTTTACTGGGTTATACAAGTAAAATTCCCGGTACTGAAACAGGTATCACAGAGCCGGTCTCAGTGTTCTCTCGATTCTTTGGAGAGCCTTTTATGCCCAGGAACCCCGATTTGTACGCAGAGATGCTTGGTAATAAAATGCAGGAGTACGGGACGGATGTTTATCTGATAAATACGGGATGGACAAAGGGACCTTATGGCGAAGGAAAGCGAATAGACTTACCCCACACCAGGGCTATGGTTGACGCTGCGTTAAATGGAGATTTGGTGGACCTGGAATTTAGCGAGGACGAAAATTTCCATCTCAAGTACCCTACCAGTTGTCCAAACGCCCCCGATGAAATTTTAAATCCCAGGAATACCTGGAGTGATCCAGCTGCCTATGATGCAAGGGCTCGGGAACTGGCCGGTCAGTTTTCGGAACACTTCGATAAAGCTTACGAAAATAAGGATATCGATGAGGAGGTCGTGAAAGTTTGTCCGGGTAAGTAAATTGTTCAACATATCGTGGAGGTACTAAGATGCCTGATAGAGAGAAGATCAATATAAATTACCTGTATCAAAAGAAAGAGGATGGAGAGAAGGTATCCTGGCTAACTGCTTACGATTATCCGATGGCAAAATACGAAGAGGAGGCAGGTATTGAGATGATCCTGGTTGGCGATTCCGGGGGAATGACTCTTCTGGGGTACGATTCTACTTTGCCTGTATCTATGGATGAAATGATGATAATGACCAAAGCAGTCACAAGGGCCACGGAAGCAACGTTTGTAGTTGGGGATATGCCTTATATGAGTTATCAAGCTGACCAGGCAGAGGCCATCAGGAACGCGGGTAGGTTCATGGGAGAATGTGGAACCGACGCGGTAAAGCTTGAGGGAGGAAGAAGAATGGCACCGACCGTAGAGGCGATGGTGGATGCTGGTATACCTGTTGTCGGGCATATTGGTATGACACCGCAGTCAGCAGCCCAACTTGGCGGATATAAGAGCCAGGGGAGGGACGCTAAAACTGCAAGAGAGTTAATTGCTGATGCCAAGGCGTTAGGAGATGCTGGAGCCTTTGCAATTTTGCTGGAGGCTGTCCCGGCGAGAGTCGCCCGCATGATTCACGAGGAGTCGGATGTTTTGATCTATGGAATAGGTGCAGGTAGCGAGGTAGACGGTCAGATATTAATTGTGCACGACGTGTTGGGTTTATTTGAATTGTTTACCCCCAAGTTTGTAAAGCAGTATGCGAGCCTTGGGGAGGAGATTATTGAGGCTGTTGAACAGTATAAGGCTGATGTGAAGTCGGGCGAATTCCCTCAGTCTGAACATAGTTATCATATCTCTGATCAGGAGTTTGATAAAATCTAAATAGGATATTTGACTTCTTTCTTTGTAAGAGCTCAGTTAAGAGTAACTACGTTGTAAACGAAAGCAGAAAAACTTTTACCTTTACGAATTTCGCTTAGATCTCGGAAATTTTCTCCTGGATATATTGTAAGGATTTTACTATATCTTCAATGGAATATAACTCCAATGTCATCTTCTGTTTACCTTTGTTATTGGTTGCGGCCCTGAAGATCTGTTTAAAGTTCAGATTACCTTTCCCCAGTCCCATATGTTGATCTTGCTTTCCATGGTTGTCGTGGAGGTGAAAGTAGTTAGGTTTTAAATCAAGGAGTTGGTCCAACGTCCCGGAGACGTTTCCATGGCCGACGTCGAGGATAAAGTTCATTCCTGAAAACTGATTTACCATTTGTGTTACCTCAGAAGGTTGATCACAGAGCCCGAAGGGTAGGTTCTCGATCAGCAAATTGATATCGTGTAACTGGTTATAATTTACTATTTTCGTCAGCGAAGCTAGGGAGTTTTCGAAGTAGTATTCCCGTGGTTTTTTAAGGTACTGTAGAGCTTCCACATCTGGCAAGGAGTTGTTTACCGAGAGGTGTCCAGGGTGCAAGACCAGGTCGGGGGCATTTACCAGGGTACAGAGGTCGATGCTTTTCATTGCTTCGTTTACGTAAGCTCTTCGGACATCTGGATGGGGGTGAGCAAGGTCGTCATAGAGAAACGGGACGTGAACTGAATAATCTAGGGTGTATTTCTCTTTGAGTTCAATCAGTGTATCTACTGTATCCCTGTCTTCCAGCGGTAATCCGAGCCCCAGTTCAATTCGTTCCACTCCCAGCCCAGCTTTCATAATTTTGTTGATTGCCATCACCGGATGATGAGGATAAATTAACGTGGAAATGCCGATTGTCCAGTCAGAATTAAACTTATCTGAAATTTTATTTTTAATTTTGGTTACAATTTTGTCCATTAGTTTTCCTTCTTTTTACCAATAATAGCTGAGAACCCCCCTGGGCTTGTCCTGGGGATGCTGGCTGGGTAAATTCCCCTTTTTCAAATTTAGCGTTCTATTTCGTTGTTTTTCTACAAGCCTCACCCTTTGGGGTGGTGTAATTGACTTGCACCCGAGTAGTAATTATACACAAATTGTATCTTATCTTAAGTAAAATAATGAGTGGAAACCAGTCTGGACCAGTAAAGAGTTTGCGGATGTGAATCATGAATTGTCCGGTGTTTACGCTTACACTTTGGTTTGTCGGGGTTGAGTCTGTAATAACTATAAACTAGGATGAGTACAAACAGATACTATAATTCAGGAGGAAGACGTCATGCGTTTGCAGGAAGCTATTGATACTCAAAGATTGTCGGAAACTATAAACGCTGCCCAGGATTACCTGTTTGAAATTCAAAAAGATGAAGGCTATTGGCAGGGAGACTTTAAGAGTAATCCCACCATCGAGGCGGAACACTTGATGTTGACGAAGTTCATTGGAATCAAGGACGACGAAGAGTGGGCTAAAGTCGTCAACTATTTAAAGCGAAAACAGCTTGAAGATGGTTCTTGGAACATATTTCCTGGCGGGCGAGGTAACTTGTCAACTACCATCGAGTGTTACTTTGCATTAAAGCTGGCCGGAGAATCAACCGAAAGCGAGCCGCTTAGAAAAGCCCGAGAATTCATTTTGAATAACGGAGGGGTTCCGCAGGCTCGAGTGTTTACGAAGATATGGCTAAGCTTGTTCGGAATCTGGAAGTGGGATAGAGTTCCAGCAATGCCTCCAGAGCTCATTTTCTTCCCGGACTGGTTTCCAATAAATATATATGAGTTTGCCTCCTGGGCTCGAGGTACTATAGTACCTCTATTGATAGTTATCAGCAAGCAACCGGTTCACGAATTACCAACAGACAAGAAGTTACCGGAATTATTTCCGAAGGGTTGGTCCTGGAGTGAAGATACGGATGAGCCCGACGATTATTCCACGTTTTCGTGGGCAAATCTGTTCAAGATCGCCAACGATTTGCTGAAATATTATAATAAGTTGCCGTGGCAGCCTGGTAGAGAGAGGGCTATAAAACGTTGTGAGGAATGGATACTGGCAAGACAGGAAGCTGATGGCAGCTGGGGAGGTATTCAGCCCCCTTGGGTGTATTCTCTTCTGGCTCTGTACATACTTGGTTATTCCGTTGAAGACCCGGTTATGCAAAAAGGCATTCAGGGTTTGGGCTCCTTTTCACTGGAGGACGAGGAGGAGTTGAAGTTGCAGGCCTGTGTTTCTCCTACCTGGGATACGGCCTGGGCGATCATTGCCTTGGTAGAATCTGGTATTCCTCAAGACGCTTCCGAACTGAACAAAGCAGGCGAATGGTTGCTGGATTTGGAGATAAGGAGTGAAGGTGACTGGGCTGAGTACCTGGACGAAGTAGAGCCTGGCGGTTGGGCATTTGAATTCGCTAACGAGAATTACCCTGATACAGACGATACAGCCGAAGTTATCATTGCTCTTGATGAAATATCGCTTGCTGACAAAGAAAAGGAAAAGTCCGAGGCGATAGATCGCGGGATCAAGTGGTTGCTGGCAATGCAATCGTCGAACGGCGGATGGGGTGCGTTTGACGTCGACAACGACCAGGAACTCCTGTACGAGATCCCATTCGCAGATTTTGGTGCCATAATTGACCCTCCCACAGTCGACGTGACGGCGCACATCTTGGAGATGATGGGAAGACTGGGATTTGATCTCTCGGACAAGCCGGTTAAGCGAGGCTATGATTACATAAGAGACGAACAGAACGAAGACGGTTCATGGTTTGGACGGTGGGGTGTCAATTATATTTATGGGACTGGTTGCGTACTTCCAGCTCTCCAAGCTATTGGCGAAGACATGACCAAACCTTATATTCGAAAGGCCCTCGACTGGATAAAGTCTCACCAAAATAGTGACGGAGGATGGGGAGAGACGCTGGAATCCTATTCTAATCCAGAATTGGCCGGAGAGGGTGAGAGTACCCCTTCGCAGACAGCTTGGTCTCTGATAAGCTTCATTGCTGCGGGAGAGATAGAGAGTGAATCTGCTAGGAGAGGTGTGGAATATTTAATCGAGCAGCAAACTGAGGAAGGTACGTGGAATGAGGAAAACTATACGGGAACTGGCTTCCCGGGCGATTTCTACATTGGATATGTGCTCTATCGTCATTACTTCCCGCTAATAGCTCTGGGTCGGTATCGGGAAACTCTTCAAGACCGAGAAATTTCAGTAGAAGGTTGATACCGAGGTGCCTAAGATGAGTGATAAGCGAATACAAAAAATTGGCGTGATGGCAGATAGTCACGACAACATGGAAAAGCTGGACGAAGCCGTTGAACTTTTTAATCAGGAGAAAGTTGACATGGTTTTGCACGCTGGGGATTTCATATCTCCGTTGACTGCCCTCCCTCTGTCTAATTTAAACCCGGAATTGTTAGGTGTTTTTGGTAACAACGATGGTGACAGGCTGTTTTTACGGGAGAGGTTTGAAGCTGAGGACGTCGGTCAAATAAAGCGAAATCCCCACCAATTTACTCTGGGCGATAGGACCATACTTTTAATGCATCAGCCCAGATTGTTAGAGATCATAAAAAGCAGTCCAATCCCAGACATCGTGGTGTACGGCCATACTCATAATATCGAGCTGGATGAGGGCCCCCCGTTGATAGTTAACCCTGGTGAGGTGGGGGGTTGGATGACCGGTAGATGTACTGTAGGACTAATTGATCTAAGAGACTTGTCTGTAGAGATTAGGGATATCTAGAAAGTTCTGCTAGAAGGTTGACCCTCCGCTAGGTGAAAGACAGTATTAATGTAATCCCACCCAAGATCAAACAGTAATAGGAAAAAAGGCTAAACTTCCCTTGCTTGAGCAGGTTGATCAACCAGGTGATTGCAAAAGCTCCGAAGACTGTGGCTATTATCGTACTCAACACATACGGGATTATTAGATCTCCAGGCAAAGGGTTAGGATTTGTGATAATTCCATCCCAGATTTTGAACGCGGTTGCGCCTAACACGGCAGGGACCATCAGTAAGAATGAAAATTCGGCCGCAAATTCGGGCTTTAGCTTTCTTGAAATCCCGGCAGATATAGTCACACCGCTACGGGATATTCCCGGGAATAGAGCTGTAGCTTGAGCAAACCCGACCAGAATTGAGTCCCGCCAGGTTAAAACATCTATTTCTTTATTCGATTTTTGGATGTACCTTACTGTACCCAATAGAAGCCCGGTGATCAATAACCCTACCCCAGTTGCCCTTAGCGAGGTGAAGGCTGATTCGATTGCATCCTGAGCAGTAAACCCAATTACTGCTATTGGTACCGTAGCGATGATGATGTTTAGTAAATACTTCCGATCCTCTCGGGAATCGGTGAATAGAGAGAGAATCAGGTTACCTATCTTTTTCCGAAACAGGATTAGTACGGCTAAAACCGTACCGAAGTGCAACAATGCATCCAGTAAGATGTTTGAGGGCCCCTTGAGCCCGAAGAAGTGTTGGAGGATGACCAGATGGCCGGAGCTACTTACTGGTAAAAATTCTGTTAACCCTTGGACGAGCCCCAGAATTAGGTATCTAGTCACGTTAATCGTCTCTAATGGAGTTTAGTTACTTCGTTAAGTCTATCTACAGTTTTCCTTTTCCCTGCCAGTTCCATGGTCTGAAATAGACCCGGTGAAACCCTTCTGCCTGTCAGGGCTACTCGGCAAAGTTGAGCTACATCTCCTAAACCGGCGTCGTTTTCCTTGAGAAAATCTCTAGTGGCTTCTTCTATCTTTTTGGCATCAAATTCATTGTTGTCGAGCTTTGCCAATTCGCCTGCAAGGCCTTTAACTAGGTTTCGTGATTTTTCCGATAGATGTTTCTGAACGGGAGTTTTTGAATAATCGATATAATCAACAATTGCAAATTTGCCCGCCTCTGCCATTTGTAATAACGTTTTATTCCGCTCTCTAATCAAGGTCGCCATTTTGGTGAAATCTATCTTATTTAGCTGATCCAACTCGTCCCCGGGGACTATCTTTTCTTTGACTAGAAAATCTTTGAGTAGGTTACCTATTTCTTCTGGTTCCTTCTTTTGCAACCACTGATGATTTATCCAGAATAGTTTTTCCTCGTCAAATACTGCCGAGCTTCCTCCAACATTTTCTAAGGAAAAGTAATCGATCAGTTCCTCACGAGAAAATATCTCTTGATCCCCATGTGACCAACCTAATCTAGCCAGGAAGTTGATTAGCCCTTCCGGTAAGAACCCCCGTTCTCGATAGCTTAATACGGAGGTAGCCCCATGTCGTTTACTTAATCGTTTTCCATCTTTTGCCAGAATCATCGGGAAGTGGGCAAATTCAGGTATATTATGATCCAGTGCGGAATATACCAAGATCTGCTTTGGAGTGTTGTTAAGGTGGTCGTCACCGCGCATTACATGGGTAATATTTAAGTTAGCATCATCTACTGCACACGCAAAGTTATAGGTGAATGTTCCGTCAGAACGTCGAATGACGAAATCTTTTAGTTCGTTTGTTTGAAACTGTACGTCGCCTAAGACTTTGTCATGGACTATTATTTGCTCGTTTTCGGGAATCTTGAACCATAGCGCGCCGTCTGATTCGTAGATGTGTTCTGTAGCAAGTAGCTCTTTTGCACTGTTTTCGTAGAGGTTTGCTCTATCGGTCTGTCGGTAATATTCATCCCAGTCCAGTCCAAGCCAGGAAAGAGATTCCTTTATTTCTTCGATGGATTCTGTTGTGGATCTGCTTTGATCTGTATCTTCTATTCGTAGTACGAATTTTCCGCTTAGGTTTCTTGCAAATAACCAGTTAAACAGTGCTGTCCTTGCCCCACCGACGTGAAGATAACCGGTGGGGGAAGGAGCAAATCTAACCCTGGTTGTCATTGTTTGACTCCGGGTCAGTATTGTCAACCTTTTCTGCGATATCTTCGGCTGCGATCATTCCAGTGATTGCTGAATATACTATTCCTCTGGAGTGTCCAGAAGCATCACCAGCCACGTAGAAACCATCTAAGTTCGTTTCCAGATCTTTCGTTACTTGGTATTTAGTGTCGTAGAATTTGATTTCTGGAGCGTAAAGTAAGGTATTGTCCGAAGTGACCCCTTCGATTATATTGTTCAATCTATCCAAGCCTTCTAGTAAGTTAACAGTCACCCTGTCCGGCAGCGCCATGGAAATGTCTCCGGGAGTATTGTCAGAAAGAGTGGGGCTAAAAGGAATTCTGCTCACCCTCTTTTCTGTAGATCTTCTCCCGTTTTTTAAATCCTTTAACCTCTGCAGGATGGGTCTACCCCCTCCGATGGTGTTTGCCAGTCTGGCAATTGAACGTCCATATTTTGTGGTATCTTCCACGGGGTCAGTAAGTGTGATTCTAGAGAGCAGGGCAAAATTTGTGACGTCTGTCTTATTTGAGTTTTCGGCATGACCGTTGATTAATATAAAATCCTCAAAGGTTTCCTTTACTACGAAGCCGCGTGGATTGGTACAAAATGTCCTTACCAAATCGTCGTATGTTTCCGTGCGCAGTCTGAACTTTGCGTCGTACATGATTTCTTCAATAGGCTGATAAATCTCTGCGGGAAATTCTACTCTGACACCGACATCGATAGGCCCGTAGTTGGTCTCTATTCCTAGAGAGTTAGCTTGTTCACGTAGCCAGTAAGCGCCACAACGGCCCGGCGCTGCAAGCAAGCAAGGTGCTTGATATTTTCCGTTATTTGTCTCCAGGGTGTAGACCTTGCCGTCGTAATGTATATCTTGGACTTCGGTTTTCAAAGAAAAGTCCATACCTTGGTCGACAAGGTGATGATAGAAATTGTCGATGACCTCGCGGATCCTTTTTGTCCCAATATGTCTTTGCTTGCCAGGGATAAATTCTATACCGTACTTGCCGGCCCGTTTTTTCAGCTCGCGCAGTCCGGATTCGGACTCTCCGGAATAAGTACTACCACCTCCGAAGTCGGCGAATACTTGATCTATTTCCTCTATGTAGGGTAGTAATTCGTCGCCTGTACGCCCGAATGTTTCGGGGTTTCCACCGATTCTCGGGGTTAGGTTGAGCTTCCCGTCTGAAAATGCCCCAGCTCCTCCTACTCCATAAGTAATGCTGTTTCTTTTGTCGGGAGCCTTCCCTCGTTCCAAAATCGTGACAGAAAAGTCTTTATGAAGAAATTTACTCCCTGCAAACATACCCGCTGGGCCTGCGCCGATTAATATGACGTCCCTGCTCTTCATGATATTTTGATTCTCCTTGAATCGTTGCTGTCAACTTTCTTCGTAATTTCTAAGTCGAGAATGTTGGCTAAATTATCGATTACGTAGTCAGGATCAGGGTCTTCATTGGTCAATTCAGTTTCACCATTATCCCTCCAGATCACAGGGATTCCTGCATTCGTCGCACCCATAATGTCGTGTTCAATAGAGTTGCCTACGTAGAGAGATTGTTTGTTGGTGGAGTTCAGATTATCTAGAGTCAAATGAAATATTCTTGGATCCGGTTTTAATAACCCGTGATCCCCGCTTACTACGACAGTGTCAAAAAAGTGCTCGATTTCCAACTGCCGAACTTTTCCCCACTGTAGGTTGGAAGGACCATTTGTAAGCATCCCCAGTTTGAACTTGTCTTTCAATTTTTCTAGCGTATCGGGTACCTCGGGGTACAAGACAAGAATATTCTTTCTTAGTTCATCGAAACGATCCGCGTATTTGATGATCTTTGTGCGGTTATAGTCATCATTGTCTTCGAGTAAACTCCAGAACAACCTTTTTCTAAAAGAGAGTTCAGGACGTTCGATTCGGCCGGCGATTTCTTGAGCGAATTGCCGTTTAAATTCTTCCTGATAATCGGTAGCGTAGAATGGAAGTTCTTCTGTGTCATCGACCTCGAAACACTGTAGAAGGGATTTCTCTAAATCAATCTTATACTTACATAAAGTGCCATCCAAGTCGAAAATAATTGTAGTCAAACTCTCAGATTTCATACCTACTCCTTCCTAAATGAAGCGGTTTTCTTCCTTTTGATCAACAGTCGTTTATCAATAGCAAACTGGGTGCTGGACTAACTCTCTATTCTAAAATTGAACGTACGAGTAACCTAAATTTTTCAATAAACGTGTACGAATCTCTCAGCCCAGGTCCTTACCTTCAAGATCTTCAACCAGTATAAGATATTATGGTTGTTTAATTTATCAATCAACCTCCTTACGCATACCTGATCCAAGTGTTTTTGATATCATGATTGGACGTTAAGTGTAATTATCCGGACAACTTGATGAGCTAAAGTTTGTCCAGCACTTAATTTCTTCTATACTTTGTTAAATGGATTTTCACGACGAATATCTTTACCGGCAACCTCAACCTGGTTGGCTAACCTGGATAAGGTGATTGTCAGATATCATTTGGGCCACCAGCGTTGATTTGCTTTGTATGTGTCACAAATCGGTAAATAGATTGGCTCAAGTACTTTAGGTTGGTTCCAAGATTGCCCAGCGAATAGGTACAATTAACGAGTTCTGGGCCAAGCAGCTTTCCTCATTTGGGTGCTGGAGGGCTTTCTTGGCAAGTTTTGGTAAGAGGAGCACGTTCTAAGCGATTATGTACATTATCAGCGGCGAGAAGAAAGGGCGTCAGTTATTTGGACCCGGGCCCGAAGAAATTCGGCCCATA
>CAZTJJ010000026.1:0-2195 GCA_964614065.1 uncultured Thermotogae bacterium | reverse complement strand
CGAGAAGAAAGGGCGTCAGTTATTTGGACCCGGGCCCGAAGAAATTCGGCCCATACGGCACCTGGTCCGGAAAGCAATATTTGACTTACTCAGGCAGGTCATTGACGGAGCGGAATTTTTGGATCTGTTTGCCGGGACCGGTAGCGTGGGTTTAGAGGCACTTTCTCAGGGTGCCGAAAGTTGTTTTTTTGTGGATCGGTTGCCCAAGGCGATTGAACTTATCAGTAAGAACGTGGAAGAGTTAAATTACACGGATAGAACAAGAATTTATCAATCTGATGTCGGTGAAGCCCTGGACAGATTTGATTCTTTAGCTCACAGGTTCGATATTGTCTTCGTGGGGCCACCTTACAATACTGGTCTCGCCGAGCAAACCCTCACTCAGCTGGACGCACTTAGCGTCGTAAATCCTGGTGGGATAATCGCGGTGGAAGTGTTCTTAAAGGAAAACTTGAAGGATGGGTTTACGAATCTCCAGCAGATAAAGGTCAAGGAGTACGGCCAGACCAAATTGATGATTTATAGAAAGCTTGTACACAACTCACCAGACTAGCTGCCTTTTAACTTTACACAAAAGCTTTTCTTGCCTTTGTGATAATTGTTGCAAAAAGTTCTCGAACCTACCTCCGCAAAATTTGACCTTTCAATCTTTTCCCGTTATACTAGCTATGAATGTGAAAACGTTGGAAATCCAGTTGTGAACTGGTAGGTGAGTATTTTGACTTATAACAATGTTTTCCCAGTTGTTTAAAATTAACGTAATTTTTTGACCAATGTTTTTGAGTAGAAAAACAGGTTCTGCGTTAATTTTAAATATTTTCAATTTTCAATTCTTTTATACCATAAGGAGGTATATTATTATGAAATGGGGCGGATACTCCAATAAAGCTGCGAACAAAGTGACTGAAGCTGTAAGTAAGGTCTTTGGTGTACGAGGACTTTCAATCTTGTTGTCAGTAGTTGCATTTGCCTTGTTGGTTGGGGCTACTCATAAGTGGACCTTTTAGTATTTATTCCATTTTTTTATCATTCATTTTGCATTTAAGTTAGGAGGGATAAAGGATATAATATTGTTCTAAGACAAATTAATATTTTTATGTAGGATACATTTGCAAGGGGTCGTATCTAGTTGTCAGTTAAAGCTAAATTTTATTACTGGATTATAGTACTATTAGGGCTCTTCCTCGCATTTTGGTATACTCCGAAATTTAGCTACCAGCAGTTCAATTTAATAGTAGTAGGATCTCTGGTTGTATTTGCGTTCTTTTCGGAGATCTATGAGATTGAGATACTTGCACACCATTCAGTTTCGGTATCAACGGCTATCTATCTTGCTGCTGTTTATATCGGGGGTACGCTGCTTGCAGTTGTTATTACCTTGCCTGCGATCTTCTTATCTGAGGTCGTCCTCAGGTTAACAAGTCTTCCCGAGGGTGCGTCGTGGGTTGAAATCCTAAAGAAGGTTACCTTCAATACTGCCCAAGTTGTGGTATCGGTTGTAGCTGGTGGAATTGTATTCCAGTGGCTTGGGGGTCATTCGCCGCCTTTTGTCGAGGCGTACGATTACATACCACCATTGGCTGCGTTTTCAACGTACACTATTGTCAATATATCCCTTGTCTCTGGGATCATATCTTTGGTAAGGGGTAAGAATTTTTTTTACCAGCTCAAGTTCAGCCTGCGTCGTTTGCATATTCAGGTTTCCTCCTTAGGCGTTCTTTCTATTCTTATTGCTGTTACTCACGCGAGTTCGCCATGGAACCTGCTTTTGGTTGTCGTGCTTTTGCTGTTGGTGAATTCTTCTCTTAGAAGTTACATTAAGTTGCGAAGGCAAGCTAAACAGACTTTTGAAAAAATGATGGATTTACTTGAAAAGAGGGATCCCTATACTCACGAGCACTCCGAGTCGGTCGGTGATTTGGCTGAGAAAATTGCTGAGGAAATGCGGATAAACCCTGAACGCAAAGAAGAAATAGTTTCTGCAGCGCGGGTTCACGATATAGGGAAGCTAGGGACTCCTGATAACATTTTATTGAAAGAAGGTCCCTTAAATAAGGAAGAATGGAAAGTAATGAAAGAACATCCGGTGGATGGTGCGGAGATCCTGAGTGAGATCAAGATATACGAGGGATCTACGGAGATAGTAAGGCACGAACATGAACGATGGGATGGGAGTGGCTATCCCGATGGGTTGA
>CAZTJJ010000025.1:0-19019 GCA_964614065.1 uncultured Thermotogae bacterium | reverse complement strand
ACCCCTGTCGCCGGGATGAGAACCCGATATCCTGGGCCACTAGACGACGGGACCTAGCTGGGAGAGGAGGATTCGAACCTCCACTAGCAGGTCCAGAACCTGCCGTCCTACCATTAGACGATCTCCCAAAATGTAGTTAATTATACCAATGTTGCTTTTGAGATCAATAGAATTGCGAACAGGACCGACGTTTCATGTCGCTCAATCTACATATTATGCTCCCCGCCCGTCACCAGACGCTCAATGTTTTTTCTGTGGGTAAGGAAGATCAAAGCGACTAAACCCATGGAGGTCCACAATAGTGGTTTGTTAACCCCAAGGATCAGAAACACTATTGGCGTGGTACAGATTGCTAACAGAGAGCTAAGCCCTGCATAATTCCAGATTGTCAGGGCGGTTGCCCACGCTATGACGAAAACCAATCCGGCTGGCCACGAAATATAAGATATACAACCTAGGGTTGTTGCTACCCCTTTACCACCTGAGAATTTGAGGAATGGAGTAGTAATATGGCCTAGAATTGCCAAAGTACCAAGGACTAACGGGAGCGCAAAGTATTGTAACAAGAAGACAGCGGCGATTCCTTTTGCTACGTCCAGTGACAGAGATAAGAATCCGTAAGGTTTTCCGCAAATTCTGGCGACATTCGAGGCCCCGGGGTTACCGGAGCCGTGTTGCCGTATATCTATCTGAGCAAAAACCTTTGGAACTAAAAAGCTGAACGGTATAGAACCGATTAGGTATGAAGCCAGGGCAAAGAATACTAGAGAAATAGAATGGTTGGGCATCCAGGGTTAAAGACCTTTTTCTTCAAGATGCTCTCTCATTGAGATCTTTTCGTGACCGTTGTCTTCATTTTGCTCAGAGGAGTTCTCTGACATATCGGATTCTTCTTCTAAAATTCGTATCGAGAGACGTACCTGGCGTTTTTCGTCGTTAATTCCAATTATTTTTGCTTCGACGATTTCGCCTACATCTAGCTCGTCTTTAGGCGTATCTACTTTGTCCTGCGAGATTTCTGAGACGTGAATTAAGCCCTCGATATCGTCAGTGATTTTAATGAATGCTCCGAAGTCCTTTATTTCAGATATTTCTCCTTTTACTTTTGCTCCAACTGAATAGAGTTCCTGAAATTCGTGCCAGGGATCTTTTTGTGCTTGCTTGATACTGAGACTTATTCTGCGATCTTGTTTGTTTACTTCTAGCACCTGGGCGGTAACCGTATCTCCTTCTGACAACATATCACTTGGGTGATCTACGTGATCCCAGGAAAGCTCAGAGACGTGGACTAATCCCTCGACTCCTTCCTCCAGTTGTATAAAAGCTCCGAAATCGGTTACTTTTGTTACCTTCCCGGTTATTTCGGTACCTGGCTCGTAATTTTCTTCGATAGTTTCCCAGGGATCTTCTTGTGCTTTTCGTGCCGATAGGCTGATCCGTTGTTCTTCTTCATCTACATCCAGTACTTCCGCTTCTATTTCTTCTCCTACTTCTACTACCTCGTGTGGATCCTCTGGATAGCCCCAGGAAAGTTCGGAGATATGTATAAGTCCTTCTACATCTTCCTCGAGTTCGATAAATGCACCAAAGTCGGTAATAGAAACTACGTTTCCATTTACTTTTTCACCGACAGGATATCTTTCGGCAACACCTTCCCATGGATTTGGTGTCAGGCGTTTGATAGAAAGGGAAATTTTTTCCTCTTCCCGGTTTACATCTATAACTTTAACTTCTACGGTGTTGCCTTCTTGGTATTCTTCGGGAGGAACCGGCAGGTCTTTCCAGGTTATTTCGGACCGATGCACCAGACCTTCAAAACCTCCGATGTCGACGAACAGGCCAAAGTCGACTTTGGACTTAATTTCTCCCTCGATAGTATCTCCAACTTCTAAGTTTTCGAAGATTTCGTCTATTTGTTTCTCTCGTTCTTCGTTCAGGTATTCTCTGCGTGAGATCACTATGTTTCTATTTTTTCGGCTAAGCTCCAGTATCTTTAAATGAAGTTCTTCCTCTTTCAATTCCGAGAGGTCGCTGGGCATGTCTGACCCGAGGTGCGAACCGGGTAAAAATGCCTGGATGCCATCTACATTTACGTGATAGCCGGCACTTTTAACTTCGTCAGTGATTTTCCCGGTTATGGTTTCGTTATTTTTGAAAGCTACTTCCAGTTCACCTATTTTTCGTTCGTACGCCGCTTGTTTCTCGGATACGTAGACCGTCCCCTTTTCTTCGTCAATGTAAGTTACCAGTACTTCAACTTCTTCGCCAGGCTCGATCTCCTCGTCTTCATCTCTTAATGGAGAAAGCTCAGTTTTGGGCAGGATGCCCTCCGATTTGTACCCGATATCCACCAGAATATCCTTGTCTTCAACTTGTACGACACTACCCTTGATAGTGTCACCTCTACTGTACGTTCTAACGTCCGTTTCATCGAACGCTTCTTCCATCTTGATTTTCTCTTCCATCTAAGGACCACCTGTTAATTTTTATTTGACAAAGCCTTCAAAATTAAATTTATATACCGACATTGCCATAAACATAATATGTTAACTCTTAGGGTGGTTTGAATCAACGGGGCGAATCAAATTATACTGGGGTATTTAAGATATACGATCAATTATTTTGTTAGTTAGTGAGTTATTCCCCCAGATCATTGATTTGGTCCATTAGCACTTCGCTTATTCGGAGGTAATCGAGAGCCTCTTTGGTTTTGTCAGAGGTTTTGTCAGAGTTCTTTTTTTGTCTGTTTCCCCCCTGCTGTTGTAGGGCCAGCTGGCGGAGGTCAGAAAAGCTAAGTGGACTGCCAATAAAGATATGTGCAGGAGCGAACAGGTACGGAAAGTCAACCGGGCTTCTAGAAATAGTAATTTTCACCGGTAGAAATATTCTTTCGGTTTTCTCCGCTAGTCTTACCGTGCCACTTTTTGGAGCAGCCCCGTCTTTTGTCGTGCCTTCGGGGAATATGCACATTAGGCCGGGTCTTTTAAACGCTTTGAGCATTTTTATTAGATCTTGTTTGCCGAAGTTATCTCTGTCGATTGTAGTCGAAAATGTTCTTACTGGAATTGAAAATACCGGGTTTTCCAGGAGCCCCTTCCGGGCGATAAAACGGACTCTAGCTTTAAAGCCAAAAGCTATACCAATTAGTGGTGGGTCCCAGTAGCTACTGTGACTAGAGACAATCAAAGTGTTGTCAGTATCTTTTGGTATATTATCTTTGCCTTCAACGCGGAGCCTAAACAGAAAACTTGCCAAAACGTACGCTATGGACAGAATAAGCAAATAGCCTAGTTGCTTTATTGCTTGAACTGGTTTTGATTTCATCTTTAACAAATTCGCTTGGATACGAGGGCCGAAATCTTATCTACGACCTGGTCTTCAGTTAGCGAAGTAGTATCAATTATCTTAGCGTCTTTTGCTGGTTTCAATGGAGCGGTTTTCCTAGTTTTATCGCGATTGTCCCGTTTGAGTAGTTCTGCTTCGATATCTTCTACTCTTCCTTGAGTGGATATTTGCTTATGTCTCCGGAGAGCCCTTTGGTGAGGGCTAGCAGTCAAGAAAACCTTGATGTCCGCGTTAGGTAAAACTACTGTCCCAATATCCCTTCCCTCTACTAGCACGTCTTCACCTTTTGAGACGTTAGTAATAATTTCGTTCACCTTATTTCGAACTCTTTCCTTTTTCGCGAGTTTGGACGCCAATTCTCCAATACCTTCGCTGTCTAGATCTGAGTTTACGTTTTTCCCTTTTATCATGAGGTGGGCATGGTGAGTGTTGTCGATGGCAAACTCTATGGCATCGGGGTTCAGATTGTTCTCGTCCGCGTAAGCGAGAGCTCGGTACAAGCTCCCGGATTGTATAAACAACAAGGAGAACTTTTCGGCAACCCTGCTTCCTACACTTGTCTTGCCTACTCCCGCAGGTCCGTCTATGGTAACTTGCACGAGATCACCCTGCCTGGGTCTCGATTTTATGCCCCACATCCGTGGACTGAGTAATAAACAACTTGGCTTCTCTTGGAATGGCTGATAGCTCTTTTTGTAACCTATCAGGCATCACGTTCTTCCTGGCAATACCGAATACGGCACTGCCGCTCCCCGAAATCCCTGCTGTCGCGATTAGTGGGCAGTTTTCTAATAGGTCAAGGTATTGATTCAATTCAGGGGTAAGTTCCATCGCTGGTTTTTGAAGATCGTTGACAATAGAGAAATTATTTTCTTCGATGTCCTGAAACGACTTCTCTCTCGGCCTATTCTTAATTAGATCTTCGGACGTTTGATCGAACTTGTCGTACACCTCGGGGGTTTGATGGGAAAAAGGAGGCACCAAGACTGGAATGGGTCTGGCCTTGAACAAGTTCTTGTGTTTCTTGATTTTTGTTCCTCTTCCAGATCCTTGACAGAACCCACCGAAAAAAAAGAACGGTATGTCGGAGCCATAATTAGCGCCCAGATTGACCAATTCCTCACGGCTAAGATGGCAATTCCAAAGTTTGTTGAGCGCTGTCAAAGTCGCTGCAGCGTTGGAGCTACCTCCGCCTAGACCCGCACCTATTGGGATTTTTTTATCGATAATTACTCTAACCCCTTTGGTCTCGCCCTGGCAGGTGTTTTTAAGTTCTTTTGCAACCTGGTAACAGAGATTTTTTTTCAGCGGGATCTCTTTATTTGTCTTTACCACTATCTTCTCGGCGTTGGATAGCTCAAAGGTGAGCTGGTCCGCCAAGTCAATGCTCAAAAAACTTAGTTGCAGATTATGGTAACCGTCCTCTCGCTTTGAAAGAATTCTTAGGTACGGGTTTACTTTTGCAAACGCCCGGACTGTTATCCTCAATGAAATACACCTTTTCCTTTGTTCTGTAACTTCATTCTTGACTGTAAGAGTTTCTGACCGCCTGTTCCCACGGGATATTATATTAAAACGACTGCCAAATTTAAATTGTCCCGGGCTGTATCTCGATCAGTTTTTTTCGGAATATTCTTTCTTCTACCTGAATTAAGTGATTTTTACACGTAGGTTGGAACAGTTAGATTACTCGTATGTTTAATTGCCCGACCTAAGATATGACCCCGCACTCAAATAAAGCTAGTTGCCCAGGAAATAGTTAATTGTACCTATTCGCTGGGCTCTCTTGGAACCAATCTGAAGTACTTAAGCCAAGTTGCACATCTCATCTGGGCGCTGGTTGAAAGTTCAAAGAAAGCAATCTAGTGTAACCTGTTAGCCATCACCAAGTGGGGGAGATAGTTAAGTTTCTCAAACGGAAGTGACTTTCTTTTGTATTCTGTTTTAGAAGTTGGTCGTAAGCGAGAGGACCGCTCGAAATAGGTTAAAGAGTGTTAGGGCGAGAGTAAATCGCACAACTAAACAATGAGAATCTTGCCTGGTACTTAGGGTTAGAAGACATCCATAGGAAAAAATAGCATGGATTAGGTTCGAATCTTTAGCCTGGAAACGGTGTTATAAAACCGTTCAATTTTGGTATAATTAGATTGGACCCGAATTAAGCGGATTTCCTATTAGCTGAAAAGTGTAAGGTACTCCCTCGAGTCTATTGTTAAAGCGAAAATAGGTCCAGCACTCAGATGAGAAAAGTTACCTGGAGGTACAAATCGTCCATTGCTAGAATATGCTGTACTAACCACAGTGATCTAATAGGATCTTGTTCCAGGTTGCATAGCTCATCTGAGCGCTGGTTGAAAGTTTCGGGAGAGGAATTTAGTTTAGCCTTTTAGCCATTACCAAGTGAGTTGAGATAGTTAAGCTTCTCAGACGGAATGACTTTCTTTTGTATTCTGGCTTAGAAGTTGGTCTTGATCGAGAGAATCGCTCAACTTAGATTGGAGGAATATGAGCGAGTTTAGAGCTGGTTTTGTTAACTTGCTGGGACGCACAAACGTTGGCAAATCCACGTTCATTAATAGGGTACTAGGGCAGAAAGTATCCATAACTTCACGGAAACCACAGACCACAAGGAATAGGATTACATGTATTTTCGAGGCCGAAAACGCTCAAATTGTGTTCCTGGACACCCCTGGGTTCCATGAGCCGAGTGGCACACTGGGTAAGTATATTGTTAAACAGGCAAGAAAGGGGTTAAAGGGAGCTGACGTAATTGTTTATATGGTTGAGCCGTGGGGGAAAGTCGACGAAAAGGAAGAGTCTTTTTTACACAAAGTGGAAGGGGTGAACTGTCCAAAGATGCTACTTGTGAACAAGATTGACGTTCACTCCCTCCAGGACACAGCAGAGACTTTACGGGCCTACGAGGATCAGGAGGTATTTCAGGAATTTGTCCCGATTTCGGCTAGAACCGGTGATGGTGTGGAAATCGCCATTGAACAGATGGTACAATCTTTGCCTGCCGGGGATCGTCTTTTTCCAAAAGGCACGACAATAGATAAACCTTTAAGTTTTTTAGTGTCTGAATTTGTCCGCGAGAAGGTCTTTAACCTGACCTATGAAGAACTTCCCTATTCGGTTGAAACCATGACCAGATATATAGACGAACGTGAAGATAAAAATTTAATAGAAATGGCCGTTGACATGTATGTGGTAAGAAAATCTCAGAAAGGAATCATAATTGGAAAAAATGGTAGTATGATAAAGGAAATCGGCGTTCAAGCCAGAGAGGATCTGGAGAAGATGTTGGGAAAGAAGGTGTATCTGGATTTGAAGGTCAAAGTGTCGAAAAATTGGAACAAAAAGTCAAAAAAGGTCGAGTGGTTAACGGGTTCAACTGATTTACAGGAGGATAAGAGACATGATAAAATCTGAAATTGCTTTCATGATCGATCATACAGTGCTGGGACCAACGACTGTCAAAAGTGATGTGGAGAGGGTTTGTGAGGAGGCACAGGAATATGGTTTCTCCGCAGTTTGTATAGATCCGGTGTTTGTGTCACTTGCAAGCCGCCTGCTTCAGGAAAGCGATGTCAGCGTTGCTACAGTTATTGGTTTTCCTCATGGTTCGCACAAACGGGAGTCGAAAGGCTTTGAAGCTCAAATTGCCGTCGAGGATGGGGCTGACGAGTTAGATATGGTCGCTAACTTATCGGCTTTGTTGGATAAGGACTACCATACGGTTGCAAGAGATATCTCTGCTGTTACTGATGTTGCTAGAAAGAGTACACGTGATATTGTCGTTAAGGTTATCTTGGAAATGGGCCTCCTAACGACTGAGGCAAAAAGAGCGGGCTGCATAATAGCCCAGGGTAGCGGAGCCGATATGGTGAAAACTTCTACCGGATTTGGGCCAAGTGGAGCAGAAATAGAGGACATCAAGTTGATGAGGGAGCTGGTTGCTGATGAAGTTGGTATCAAGGCGGCTGGAGGAATTGGCAACTACGATCAGGCGATGGCTATGATTGAAGCCGGTGCAACTCGTATTGGTGCCAGTAGTAGTGTGGAAATAGTAATGGGTGCTCCGGATTCGTCTGATTGAATAGGTTGGGATGGGAATAAAGAGAGAAGAGGTATTTGTAATCCGAAAAATAGATTTCAAAGAAAGTGATCAGATTGTCAGGCTATTTGGCAAAGAAAAGGGAAAGTTTTCTGGTATTGCGAAAGGGGCCAGGAACCTGAACAGCAAGTTCGGTTCAGTATTTGATTTGTTGAATCGATCAGAGGTGGTTTTCTACCAGTCTTCGGGAATCAGTTTAATTAGCGAGGCAGAAGTGCTTGATAACTGGGAGGGTTTGAGGCAGTCTGGTAGGGCAATCGATGTTGGTTTACGGTGTGCTAGATTTATTAATAAGATTATTCACGATGAGCAGCCGGAACCTGACATCTACCGATTGTTTCACGAAACTATAGATAGCCTGGACCGAGACCAGAGTAAACCGAATGTCCTGGAGTTAGGTTTCTATTTTAAAGGGTTGAAATTGTTGGGCTACCAACCGCAACTGGAAAGATGTAATGAATGTGGGAAACAATTAGAAGAGGAGATAAATATGTCATTTCAACCCGATAAAGGTGGATTGGTCTGTTCAGAATGCTCCCATAAAGACACTATACCTATTACGCAGGGTGACAGAAAGAGTTTAATTCAGCTGTTGAGTTTACCACAGCGTAATGTTGTTAGACTGAAAATGTCAGGATCTGAGTTGCAGAAATACTACGATGTGGTGAATAGATTTGGCAAATATCATCTCGATTATGATCTCGAATTTCCGGACTACTTTGGCTTTGGAGAGGGTAGATAAATCGAACGATAATAGTTCAAAAGCTTTTGAATTACTAAAATCTATAAGTTACTATAATTTTACTGGAGAAAATTTGTAGGTGAGTGTTATGAAAGTAAAGATTGAGGAAAGGCATATGGAACAGAGTGAGCCGTTGCGTGATTATGCTATCTCTAAGGCAGGAGAACTGGAAAAGTACTTCAACGGAATAATAAGCGTGGAGATTACTTTAGACGTGGAAAAAGAACGGCGGTTGGTCAATATACTTGCCCACTTGATCAATAAAAAAGTGGCAAAAGCTTCCGCGAAATCAGATGACATGTATATATCGATTGATAGCGCAATCGGAAAAATTGAAAGACAACTGAAGAAATATAATGAAAAACTAAAGGATAAACATAAGGGGGAAGTTGGTGAGAAACTGGACTTTTCCGGAACAAGTAGACCTTCTAATGGGGATAAAAAAGAGATAATAAAAACTGATATTTATTTCAAGAAACCTATGTCGCCTGATGAGGCGGCTTTACAGCTTGATTCATATCATCAGGAGTTTTTGGTGTTTCTCAATTCCGAGAGCGATAAAGTAAGTATAATTTATTATCGAGGCGATGGTCAGTACGGACTAATTGAGCCGCAGTTTTAGTGAACTGCCCGAGCGCCTTCGTTAGATTTTGAAGGGAGTCAATTTTATGGTGCGGGCCGTTTCTTTATTTTCGGGAAGTGTGGCGAGTTGCCTGTCGACTGAAATTTTAGCGAACGAACCCGAAATTGATGACATCATTTTGCTTGCCTTCCGTTCACCATATTTTGAAAAGCATGACAGGATCAAAGAGCTTGCCGCTAGGATATGGCCGAGTAAGAACTTTCGAAGTAAGTCCATTAAAAGGGAAACTGAGGCCATTGGCAGATCCGGCTGTAACAAGAAATGTTCTGCTAACTCCGATCCCTTCTGTGTTTGCTGTAGAATTTCGATGTTGAAGAGTGGCCGTAGCTTCCTTAACCAAATCGGTGCTGATTTTTTGGTAACCGGTGAAGTTCTAGATAAGCGGGGGATAGACCTCCAGAGCATGGAGTGTATCGACAAATCCGCGGGGGCCAGGGGTCTTGTTTTTCGGCCACTCTCTGCGGAGTTACTGCCCAACACTTTACCAGAAGAGAAAGGTTGGGTTGGTCCTGGCCTGGACATGACTGTAACTGAGGACAGAAAACTGGATCGGCTGGCTACTAGATTTGGTTTAGAGGAGTCTACTACTATCTCCTCGGATGATCGTTGCAGGCTCAAGGAGTCGAGATATCGCAGGAGGTTGAGGGATTTATTGCAGGAGTCTAATTTCAATGCAAACGATCTCCGGTTACTGGATTTTGATTATTACTATAAAGTACGTGGGGAGACCAAGGTAGTTTTGGGTATGGATGGTCAGGAGAAGTACGATCTACACGACTTTTTCTTGCCAAATGATTTGCGTTTGTATCTGCCCTGTCATCCTGGACCCATGGCATTAGTACGTTCTCGATGGGATTCCAAATCTACGAGTCAGCTAGAAAATATAGTGGATCTTGCTGCCAGGATTACCGTCACTAAAAGTGCCGTGAAGAAGAAGGACATTCCGGTGAATTATAGATTTGAACACGAAGATGGAACTTACCGGACGTACGTCTCCCCATTGGCGGAAGCAGATCTTGAACAATTCTTACTATGATGAGTTATGGGACTCATGTCTTACAAAATTTCAAAAATGACTTCACCTGATTATTTATTAGAAGAGTTGAATTACCAACAAGCACAGGCAGTAAAGCATTTTGAGGGGCCGCTTTTAGTTTTATCCGGAGCTGGAAGTGGCAAAACGAGAGTCATTACTCGGCGGATTGGATACCTCATAAGCCATTACGGGGTATCGCCCAAAAGCATCCTAGCATTGACGTTCACGAATAAGGCCGCGGACGAGATGAGTAAACGCCTGTCAGAACGTATATCTTTACCTGCGACATCTGACGGCCCGTGGCTGGGAACCTTTCATTCCCTTGGAGCGAAGTTTTTGCGGGAACATGTAGAATTGTTGAAAAAGGGTTACGACAGGTTCTTTACCATTTACGATCAGGGGGACCAGAAAAAAGCAGTCAGGGAAACGATGAAGGAAATTGACCTTTCCACGGAAGAGTTTAACCCGGGTATGGTGGCTTCGCTCATAAACAAGGCAAAAAACGAGCTTATAGGACCGAATGCTTTTAGAGAGGAAAAAGCGGGGGAGCTGGAGGATTACCTCTTAAAGATCGTTAGTAGGATCTATCGTAAATACCAGGAGAATTTATCGGACTGGAATGGACTGGATTTTGGGGATTTAATCAGGTTATCTGTCGAATTATTACGAGCGGATTTATCCCGGGTAGAGACTTGGCGAAACCGCTTCGAATTTATTCTAGTAGATGAATACCAAGATACTAATCGTGCTCAGTACGTGATGGCCAACTTGTTGACTGCCCCCCAAAACAATTTGTGTGTAGTTGGTGACGATGATCAGGCGATCTTTGGTTGGCGAGGAGCTGATGTAAGTAATATTTTGGAATTTGAAGAAGATTATCCCGCGGCAGAGGTGATAAATCTCTCCAAAAATTACCGATCGAGACGCCCCATACTTAGGGCTGCTAATTCCGTTATAAGCAACAATCGACTCCGGAAATCGAAGGACATGGAGCCGATTAGGGAAGAGGGAAAATCGATTACCGTATATCACGCACAGGATGAAACAGATGAAGCGTATTTCCTATCTGATTCGATAAAACAGTTGAAAAAAGAGGGCGCGTTATTGGGTGAAATAGCTATTTTGTATAGGGTCAACCCATTATCCAGGAAAATAGAAGAAAGGCTCGTGCAGGAGCGCATCCCTTATGAAATAGTCAGAGGAACTAGGTTTTACGAACGGAAAGAGGTTAAAGACATACTTGCCTATCTAAGAGTTATATGTAATCCGTATGATGAAGTTAACCTATTGAGGATTCTGAATTATCCGAGAAGAGGTATTGGAAAAAAGACGGAAAACGAGGTCAGAGATTATGTAGATACTACTGGATCCACGTTGTGGGACGTAGTATCCGATCCGGCTTGTTGCAGTAGTTTGTCGTCAAGACAGATAAATAGGTTGAGTGATCTTGCGGAGACCATTAGCTCCTTTAGGAAAAGAAAAGATGGGTTAGTGGATCCGGCAGAATTGGTCGGGAGTTTGGTAACTGAAATTGGTTATTACGATCAACTTAAAAAGGATTATGGCGTGCAGTCAGCTAAGGATAGAAAGAACAACGTTCGAGAGTTGGTAGGACAATTGCAGGAGTCAAAGACTTCTGGCGGAACGCTCGAAGACTTCTTAGAAAGCGTTGCCCTGGAGTCGGACGTGGATGACTTCGATAACAAGAGTGATAAGGTCTCTTTGCTAACCTTGCACTCTGCCAAGGGGCTGGAATTCAGCCATGTTTTTCTCGTTGCCTTTGAGGAAGGATTGTTGCCCCATAGGAGGTCCTTGGAAGAAAATAGGCTCGAGGAGGAAAGACGGTTGTGTTACGTTGGGTTGACCAGGGCAAAGGAGCGAGTTTTTCTAAGTTATACTGAGGATAGATACCTATATGGACAAAGGTTTCGAAACTTGCCTTCAAGGTTTCTTAACGAGATTCCTGATGAAGAATTGAGTAGCTGCTCACGTCTCGGTGGTTATGGGGGAACTGAGAAGAACTCGAACTATAAGACGGTTGGTTCAGCGAACAAAAGTAACTGGAGAGACTTTTTGGCGTGAGTTGAAATTAACCCAGCCTTCCTTATAATTGGTGAGCAATTTATGTTACGGTAATGTTAAAGTGATATTATTCTTATCTAAAGTAAGGGCCAACCTATATTCTGGTATACCAAGGCAACAAGTAGTGATGTGTGGTAACTATAGTTATGTTGTTGAACTAGGGATCTGGCCAGCACTAAGAGATGGTTAGAGAATTGGGAGGTTAGGATGCCGCTGTATAAGTATCGATGCAATGATTGTGATAACGTGTTTAAAGTTCTACGTTTGAACGGCGAAGAAGAAGAGCCTAAGTGCCCTAAGTGTGGAAGTGAGTCAGTGGAGAGGATGGTCTCACGCGTAGGTCTCAGGTTTAAGGGAAACGGGTTTTACCGGACTGATTACAAAAGTAACGGGAGCTACAAGGGTAACGGAGGGAACAGCAGTAACGGGAATGGAAGTAAAGAAAAAACCAAAAGTGACGGAAGTCCGTCGGAAGGGAAGAAACTTCAATCAAATAGTGATGGCAATTAATGTAGCCTGAGGGCTCAACCAGGTTGACTTGTTTTTGTGATCTGAGAATTATTGCCTGTTTTGTGGTTTTATCTTCCTGCGAACTATAATGGTGTCCATAAATTTTCGTAGTGCCGGGTGAGTTATTTGTTTTACCGCTACAGAATTGTGTGACCTGTGAGTATTCTGTTTCTTCAAGTTTTATAGGAGAAAAATATCCACTGCTCTTGACTGATTTCCCTTTTCGATTACCAGTTGCCCTATAGGTGGAAAACTTTTGTACCAACTTACTCTTACCTGAACTGAGTGGCTTTTACCCGTACTTTTGAAAAGTTGGATTGTTCGTATATGTAATTATAAAAACAAAAAATTAGTGCAGCACTCAAATGAGCTAATTAGGTTTCATTAAACAGGTAAACAAATAGAGACAAGTTAACAAAGGCAGATATGCCTTGGGTTCTTATTGAGATATTGTTGGGGCGAGAGTAAATCGCACAACTGAGGTCTTACTCACAAAACAGTTATGGGCGACATTCCCTTGACTAGATTTGTTGTGTTTCTTCCCACGATTTACGTTTGCAGTGGGCAATATGGTTAGTTTACTTATATAAGTAGTAATTAATCGGGAGGTTTTGTTCTTTCGCGGTGTTGGGGGCTTTTT
This sequence comes from uncultured Thermotogae bacterium, assembly GCA_964614065.1. Classification (GTDB taxonomy): domain Bacteria; phylum Bipolaricaulota; class Bipolaricaulia; order M55B111; family M55B111; genus M55B111. Next base: position 5,904 of record CAZTJJ010000025.1, on the reverse strand, counting down.
ATTCATTGTGTTACGCTTTGCGAGTATAGGGGTGATCGCTGATGTTATCTAGCGACAATACGATGTTGTCAGGTGACGATATAGAAGAAGTAAAGTTACTTTTTGCCTCTCCGGAGGAAATAAGAGCGTGGTCTCATGGTGAAGTTACTGAATCAGAGACCATCAATTACCGGACACATAAACCAGAGAAAGGAGGGTTGTACGCCGAGGAAATATTTGGACCTGAAGAAGATTACAAGTGTGCTTGTGGGAAATATGAAGGTAAAAAATACGAAGGCATTACCTGTGAGAAATGTGGTGTGTTAGTAACAGATTCCTCAGTCAGGCGAAAGAACATGGGGCATATTGAGCTTGCTAGTCCCGTTATACATTTTTGGTTTTTAAAAGGTATATCAAGCCCACTTAGTAAATTATTGGATGTAAAGAAAAAGACACTAAGAAAAATTGCTTACTATGAGGCAGAGACATCTCTCGAAGATATCTATATTGTAACCTCCACGGAGACGGAAGCGATCCGAGAGAAAGAAATGTTGTATAGTTCAGAGCTGGACATTCTGGAACCACATTTAGAGTTCGAAACAGAAGATGGGATTATTATAAATGATGCACCCAAGCTGGAGGCGGAGGAAGCGGGTCAAGTTTCGATTGAACACAAGAAGCTCCAGAATGGTGAAGGAGTTAAGCTAGTTACAGTTGGCGAAGCAGAATATCCGGTTGCTGAAGATGTTGTTTTGGAAGTACAAGATGAAGCCGAATTGCAAGAGGGAGATCTTATCGCAGAATCTCCTGTGGGAGAAATTTGTACTGAAACTCTCTTTGAAATGTTGCGATCCAGGTATGGTGAAGCCATAGAGGGGGAAGTGGCTCAAGAAGAAGTTGATAATCTGGTTTTTTTGGTTACGAGGATAAGTGACGAGGATATTCCATTGGAAGTGGGGCAAAAGATCAGCCAGCTTGAAAAAGAAGCTTACGAGAGGTTATACCCCACGGAATTCTCTGCCTATACGGGCGCCCGGGGGATAAAAGGCTTGTTGGAGAATATAGACCTCGATACCTTAAGTGAAAAGCTTAACAGTCGGCTTGATCGTGAAACTTCTATTACGGCTCGGAACAAGGTGTCAAAGCGCCTGGGGGTTGTGGAAAAACTTAAAGAGTCAGGGAATAAACCAAGGTATATTGCTCTGGAGGCTATCCCCGTTCTTCCACCGGATCTTAGACCTATAGTACATTTAGAAGGTGGTAAGTTCGCGACTACTGATCTGAACGACCTCTACAGAAGAATCATAAACAGGAACAACAGGCTCAAGCGCCTGGAAGACATGGGGGCCCCTGAAGTAATCCTGCGGAACGAACGTAGAATGCTTCAGGAATCCGTTGATGCTTTGATTCACAACGAAAAAAAGAATACTCCGATAAGAGGTAAGGACGACCGGCCGTTGAAATCTCTTTCCGATAGAATCTCGGGCAAACATGGACGGTTGAGAAGAAACTTGCTGGGCCGACGCGTAGATTACTCTGGTCGGGCTGTTATCGTTGTTGATCCGCAATTGAAGGTTTGGGAATGCGGTATACCCAAGAAGATGGTTTTGGAACTATTTAAGCCGTTTGTTACGCGTTTTCTGGACGATACCGCCTATTCCGACTATAACGAGGTTAAAAACAAAGCTTTAGCAGGGGAGATACCCGACGTGCTGGACTACCTTGAAGAGTTGCTAGAAGAGCGACCTGTTTTGTTAAATAGGGCACCTACTTTGCATAGGTTGGGAATTGAGGCATTTGAGCCTAAGTTAGTTGACGGAAATGCTATTCACATTCATCCACACGTTTGTCCTCCTTATAATGCTGATTTTGATGGCGACCAGATGGCAATACATTTGCCGCTTACACGGGAGGCAGTTCAGGAGTCACGAGATTTAATGTTGTCTTCAAAGAACTTGCTTTCACCAGCCGACGGTGGCCCGTTGACGAAGCCGACCCAAGATCAGATTTACGCCTTTTACTACCTTACGGAAGTTGATGAGAATGGTAAAGGCCAGGATAAGTACTTTAGCAATCTGAGAGAAGCGGAGAGAGCCTATGAGGCGGATGTAATTGACATGCATGCACCGATTAAGATAAGAATGAATGGAGAAATCGTCGAGACAACGCTGGGTAGAGCAAAGCTGAATAGGCTTATCCCCCCCAAGTTGAGAGATTATGATAAACAATTTGAGTCATCCGATATCTCTGAAATGTTAATGAGAGTTTACGAGGAATATGGAAACTCAAGGGTTGTAGATTTGTTGGACGAATTAAAGGAGCTCGGTTTCTCGGAGGCCACTAAATCCGCGTTGACTATCTCTATCAAGGATTGTTTAACTCCAAGCGAAAAGCAGCTCATTCTCGACCAGGCCGACGAACGTGTGCGCACGGTAACGAGAATGTTCGAGGAGGGGTTAGCTTCAGAGGACGAGCGGTCTTCTACAATAATAGATATTTGGCATGAGATTGTGGATAAAGTTGAAAATGCGACCATGAGCAATTTTGCTCGGAACAAATTCAATCCCTTGCAGATGATGGTAGGCTCAGGTGCCAGAGGTAGCGCTGACCAGGTCAAACAGTTAGCTGGGATGCGTGGGTTAATGGCTGATCCATCTGGTGACGTAATAGAGTTACCAGTGAAGTCTAACTTTAGGGAAGGATTAGACATGATGGAATACTTTATCTCTACACACGGTGGAAGAAAGGGGACTGCGGACACCGCACTGAAAACAGCCGATTCAGGTTACTTAACTCGGAGGCTAGTTGAAGCCGTTTCGAATATTGTGGTCAGGGAGGAAGACTGCGGGACCAGTCGGGGGATTGAAGTTGCTCCGTTGAGATACGACGGCGGTGAGCTTATGGAGAGCATCGAGACAAGGATTTATGGCAAAACCCTTGCTGAACCTGTTTGCGACCCTAGTGATAAGTCCGTCATTGCTGAAAGAGGTCAATTGATCAAGAAAGATCTTGCTAGGGAAATTGGTGATAGACGCGTGGAAATAGATACTGCCGACGAGGAGTTCTTTGATAAAGTTGTTGGTACATGTAGCGTAGACGACGTTCGTGACTCCGAATCTGGTAGAGTCGTTGTCGGCAAAGACGAAGAAATAAACCCTCAGGACGCCGAAAGTATACAGGAAAGTACCGTTGAAAGGCTTGTAGTGAGACCTAAGATTGTGGTTCGATCTCCTCTAACTTGTGAGACCGAGAAAGGTGTATGTCAAGCCTGTTATGGCATGGATCTTTCAACACATAAATTAATAGAGAAGGGTATAGCTGCTGGAATCATTGCGGCTCAATCAATTGGTGAACCGGGTACTCAGTTGACAATGCGGACTTTTCACTCTGGAGGAGTGGCTGGGGAAGATATTACCCAGGGTTTGCCCCGGGCCGAGGAGTTGTTTGAGGCAAGAAAGACCACGAAAAGTGTCCAAGCTACCATTACCGATATCGAAGGTCACGTCGTCGAGGTAGGAGACACGGAAGAGGGTAAAAGTATAAAAATTGAGGGAGAACTTCAGGAAATAACTATTCCCGCTTCTCTATCTCTTGTCGAGCCGGGAGATGAGATGATTCTGGGTGATATTGTTGACAATACAAGTCCACATGCCGGAACTATACGGATTCTCGAGGAGGATCATCAGCAGGTGATGTACCTGTTAATGAATAGATCCGATAGCTATTACGAGTTGCCGGAGGATGTAGATGTTTTAGTTGATTCAGGGGATCCTGTTGAAAAAGGGGACAAGTTGACTAATAGGTTCAAACTGGAACAGGTTTACGCGAAAAAGACAGGTACGGTGGACAACATCGACGAAAGTTCCAGAGTAATTACAATAGTTGACGAAGACGACAAATTTGTTGATCACTTGATCCCCCCAATGGGGGAGCCTCTGGTAGAAGAGGGAGAAGGTGTAGAAGAGGGAGAAGGATTGATAGATGTAAAGGATCCCATTCAGTTGAAAACGGACAAGTCCGGTATTGCAGTCCGGGCTCCGGGAAGAATTATCATATTTAACCCTGAAGAGGGATTAAAGCGCATTCCTTTCGCCGATGCCATGGTGCCTGCTGTTGTGGATGGGGAAGATGTAAAAAAAGGTAAGGCTTTGTTCAACTTAGATAGGCCCACAGATAAGGAACTGCAGGTTGTCGATGTTGAAGAGGCTGGTGAAGATTTGGTAAACGTGAAGTACAGATTTCAGGAAGAAGTCGTCATTAAACACTCGCCTATTGTTCGCCTTGGTGACACGGTAAAACCCGGTCAGCAGTTGTCTAAAGGAGTCATACCCCCGCACAATCTTTTAGATAAGGCTGGCGTAGATCGCACTTTTGAATATTTACTCGCGGAAATTCAGAAGGTCTACAAGAGTCAGGGGGTGGATATTAACGATACCCATATCGAAGTCATTATTGCCCAGATGCTGAACAACGTAGTGGTGAGTAATCGAGGAGACTCCGAACTCACTCAAAATGAGATCATTACCTTGGAAGAATTTAGAAATGTCGTTAAGGGATTGAGGCGAAAGAACGAAGAGATTAGGGAAAGGCGGCAGCGGATAATTGGAGATGAAGTCGCAGAAAACGTCTATCAGAAGGATCATTTAATTGCCAAGGAAGGCGAGGTGGTAACCAATAATCTGTTGGAACTTGCCATCAAGTCCGGCGTGGAGTTCTTACCGGTAATAAGGGATGGGGAGCTTATTGACGAACGAGTGCTTGAATTCATACTTCCCGAAGGTGATCGGCAGTTATTACGAATATCTAAATCTGCACTCAAGACCAAGGGTTGGCTATCGGCCGCTTCCTTCCAGAGAACGACTTCCTCGTTGACCAATGCTGCACTCAGTGGTCAGTCGGATAAATTGCGAGGGCTCAAACCGAATATTATAGTCGGAAAAAAGATAGCAGTGGGAACTGGATTTGAGGATGAATTAGGTGAAAAGGTAGAGGATAAGCAGGATGACGAGCCAGAAGTGAAGCAAACCGCGTGAACTCTAGTGCTTGACAATAAAAAGGGGCTTGCTTATAATTGCAGACACTTATAGGAGTGATGAAGAAGAAATATGCCAACGATTAACCAGTTAGTTAGGAATGGTAGAAGTTCCAAGAAAAAGAAAACAAGTTCCAGGGCTTTAGAGGGTTGTCCTCAGAAGAGGGGAGTAGTTACTAGGGTTTATACTAGAACACCCAAAAAGCCAAATTCTGCCCTGAGAAAAGTAGCTCGTGTTAGATTGAGCAACGGTAAAGAGGTAACTACATATATCCCTGGAGAGGGTCATGAATTACAGGAACACGCTGTTGTTTTAGTGCGAGGAGGGAGAGTCAAGGATTTACCAGGTGTTAGATATCACATTGTTCGCGGTGCGTACGACGTATCAGGTGTTGACGGAAGGAAGCAGGGACGATCGAAGTACGGGACTAAGAAACCGAGCTGAGGGGGTTAGACGGAATGGTTTTACCTGGTCGAGATGTTAATCAAGATATTAAATACGGGAGTAGGCTGGTTGGGAAATTTGTAAATTACGTCATGCAAGATGGGAAGAAAAACGTGGCTCTCAAGTTGGTATACGAGGCCTTTTCGTTAATTGAAGAAAGAGAAGGAGAGCCGGGGATCAAGGTTTTCCGTGATGCGATCGATAATATATCGCCCAGGTTGGAAACACGAAGTAGGAGAGTAGGGGGGGCGAACTATCAGGTTCCTTACGAGGTGCCATCCGATAGACAGGTAGCACTTGCCTTTCGATGGTTGGTAAGTGCAGCAAGAAACCGGAACGAGCCACGCATGGAAGAGCGATTAGCAAACGAAATTATATTAGCCAGCAACAAGGAAGGGGAAGCTTACGACAAGAAGCTGGACTCCCACCGCAGCGCAGAGGCAAACAA
>CAZTJJ010000024.1:4590-19101 GCA_964614065.1 uncultured Thermotogae bacterium | reverse complement strand
GTTTGGTAATTGTCTTCGGTAGGAAATAGGTTAGGTTTCGCTTGCAACATTTCGCTGCTTTTTTCTAAAGGGGATGGAAACTCTCACCGATCGACAACCAACAAACGGGTTTATATACCAATTAAAAACCGGTAAACTGATGCCAATGAAAGGTGGAAAAGTACTCGGATTAGACTGGGGCAGCAAGCGAATGGGTATCGCCATAAGCGACCCCGAAAGAAAGGTAGCTTCGAGCAGTTATACTTACGAAAGAAACAATCTGGACGAAGACCTCGACTACATTCAACAGCTGGTAGATGAGAAGGAAATTAGCTTAATCGTAGTGGGCATGCCCATACTGACGGACGGTAGTGAAGGGGAGATAGCTGCAAAGGTCAAGGAATTTGTAAAAGAGCTGCGAAAAAAGGTTTCGATCTCGGTAGTAACCATAGACGAGAGACTTACCAGTGCGGAAGCGGAGAGAGTACTGCTAAGCTCCGATTTAAGTCGAAAACAGCGGAAAAAACACAGAGACAAACTAGCAGCTACTCTGATATTACAGCGGTACCTGGATAGAGAAAAAAACTGAGCCTCAGTTTCAACCCCAAGTTTCAGCCAAGTGGATTGATTACTTCCTCTTTTGGTGACCGGGAGAAAAATTGGTAACCGTCCTCGGTAATTCGAACCATGTCCTCTATTCTCACTCCACCCCATTCGGGTAGGTATATTCCCGGTTCAACTGTCACAACCATACCTTGTCGTAACTGACTATCTTCGGTTTGGGCCAATCTGGGTTTTTCGTGGATCTCCAGACCCACACCGTGCCCCAGACCGTGACCAAAATTGTCACCATAACCGTGATCTTCAATAATCTCCCGAGCCTTCGAATCCACTTCTTTGGTGCTGACTCCAGGTCCCAACGCCGCAAGCCCGGCTTTTTGCGCCTCGAGAACAATAGCATAGATCTCTTCCATCTTCTCAGTTGGTTCACCGATAAAGACGGTACGAGTCATGTCCGAGCAGTATCCCTCGTATTTGGCGCCCATGTCAATCAACAGTATTTCGCCTTTCTGTACGGTCTTGTCCCCCGGACGGGCATGAGGAACTGCACTATTGCTGCCAGCAGCGACAATTGGATCAAACGAAATCGATTCCGCTCCGTGATTCCTCATAAAAAATTCTGATTCCAGAGCCACTTCGCTCTCGGTCATTCCAGGTTCGACAAAATCCATCAAGTAAGCAAAAGTATCGTCAGCGATCTCTGCAGCCCTTTGGTGAAGATTCAATTCTTGGTTGGACTTGCAGATACGTATATCGGGAATAGGTCCGTCAACAGGAACCAGCTCAACAGCATCATCCAAAGCGTCATTTAAATCCTCAAATGTACCTACACTGACGCTATTCTCGTCGATTCCAACCTTTTTGAAACCCATCTCAGAAATCTGGTCAACGGTCTCTTCCAACTGCTTCGACTCAATTTTTTTCACTTCCAAGGCGGATATCTCTTCGACTGCAGAGTCAATATACCGCGAGTCAGTCAGAAACAACGCCTGGTCCATTCCGACGAGCACGCTGCCCAGCGAGGAGCTAAAATTGATCAAATAACGTTGATTAACCCTGTCCGAGGACTCAAAATTAAAGACAAGGTAGCCATCAAGACCTTCTTTTTGCATATACTGGCGGATCTTTTCTATTTTTGATTTCATAGTGATCCTTATTTTGCTAGTATTCAGGGTTCTTTTCAACAAAAAGCCCCCCCGGTCTCCCAACCAGGGAGGATCAATTCAATATTAAACTCCATTCTCGTTCAACTTTGGTAACGGGTCTGTCAATCGCCACCGACTTAAGATTTAACGCGCACCTTGGACAAGCTTCCTGCTTAATCCACGTCTACGTCTACGGTTACAGTCGCAGTGCCGGTTAATCCTGAGTCGTCCGTAACCGTTAAAGTAACCAGGTAGTCACTTGCGGGAGTATAGCTGTGAGTTTGGACCTCTTGTGTACCATGAACCGTGCCATCGCCCCAATCCCAGTCGTAACTGGTGATAGTTCCGTCGGGATCAGTAGATCCTGAAGCATCAAATTCAATATCTACATCAACGTCTACCTCAGGCGGAGAGGGATCTGTAGCAATATTCGCCACTGGTGGTTGACTAAATCGACAGCTAGTTAAGAAAAACACTAACGAGCCTAACAAAACCGTAAGAAGGGCAATCGACAAAACAGTACGATAAAACTTTTTCACTTATCTCGCCTCCAGACATTTTGAAAAATTAAACTGTTATATACCCGCTACACTCACGCATCTTTTCTGTATAATAAACAATAATTGAACGACTTACAACAACTATTTATAACAGACCTTCAACAAAAAGTTAAGGCCGTCTGACACTTACTTAAGTAACATAAGTAACCTATATTCTAACATATATTATACTCTATTCCAAAAAAGAAGCCTGAAGGGAAATCCTGTCCACCCTAATTATTGATTAACTCTCTTAAAAACCCTATTATGGTGGAAAGAAGCCAGTCAACCGAACTTCTAATCAGTCTCAAGAAGCCAAAAAAATGTACGGAACAATAATAGATATTACAAACAAAGAAAGCGGCAAATCCTTAAAAATCATAATCCGATCGACGATTTGCATCCTACTGATTACCCTTGCGCTGACCAACCTGACGTTCAGCGTACAATCTAACGGCAATTCAAAGACCGCTATCGAAAACTTCACACTTTTCAACTATAAAGACAGCCAGAAAAAAGTACCGTGCTGGAAGTTAACGGGGAAACGAGCTGACCAGAGCACCGACGAACTTACAGTTTACGACTTCACTTTGATCATCAACGATCCCGACTCCCAATCCGGTGAACTATTGTACAGCATTTCCGGTAAACAGATAAAATTACTAGGAAGCGGAAAAGATTTAACAGCTATTATGCCCGAGGAAATCAGAATGAAAATTAACCAAAAAGACGTCCAACTGAAAGGAGTAGCTCGGGATGCCAGATATCATTTCTCCACAAGAAGTATTTTCGGATCGGATTTACAGTTGTCTAAATCCTCCGAGGAAGGTGAGGTTTCACTGAAGGGATCACGCTTTACTTACCTACACGACGATGAAAAATTAGTTTTAACCGATGAATTTATGACAACCATTTCCAACACCGAGAAAGGTCAACTGGAGATTTCTGGGAAGGAATTGATCTGGTTTTTGCAAAAAGAAATCAACATGGTAGGTCAATTGCGAGCCTCTGTGAATTCGGGTTGGGTGGTAACTTCAACTGAAATGAACTGGAACGAACAAAAATCCCTCCTTATAACTACCGGACATCCAACTGCTCACAAACAGGACCTTTCCTTACAGGGTGAAACAATCTCCTATTACGAGGGAAGCGAGAAAATAGTTGTAAACGAAGGAAAACTTACATTCGAAGATTAACATGCTAATAGCGAAAGATATCTCTAAACAATATGGATCAAATTTGGTGTTAAACAAAGTTCAACTAGTGGCAAAGCAAGAGCAAATACGAGCTTTCCTCGGTCCCAACGGGGCGGGGAAGACAACCACATTTAACATAATAGCCGGTGTGGAGCGATCCAACGGGGGCGAAATTCACCTCGATGGAGAAAAGATAACAAACTTACCAATCCATGTCCGGGCTCGAAACGGTTTGGCTTATCTTCCGCAGGAAACCTCCCTATTCAGAGGCCTACTGGTAAAGGAAAACGTAAAGGTCTATCTCAATCGAACCGCCTCTCAAAAAAGTAAGGAAGAGCAGGTTGCCAGGGCCCTTCAGAAATTGAACATACTCGATGTGAAAGACAGGAGAGTGGGGACACTCTCGGCCGGTCAAAAACGCAAAGTTGAACTTGCCCGGGCACTGGTTCTCTCGCCGGATTACTTCCTGCTCGACGAACCGTTTTCCGAACTTGACCCTCAATCAGTAAAAGAACTTCAAGAAGTACTCACTTCACTGAAAAGAGCTGAGTCGATCGGCATAGTTCTATCCGACCACCGGGCCCAAGAAGCTATTTCTATCGCTGATTATAACTATTTAATACACAAGGGTCGTATAATTGCGGAGGGGACCACCAACGACATACTGGAGTCAGAGGTAGCCAGGAAGACGTATTTAGGAGATGGTTTTAGAACCGCTACCAGACCAAGCGATCAAACTAGCTAATAAACAGAAAATTTAGGGACTTTGCCGGAAAGCGGGGTGGAAAATTTGAATCGATATATAACTAGGCAGATCTTATGGTTATTTCTGGCTTCCGTGTTTGGCCTCGTTCTTTTCACCTCACTTACACTTGCCGTCCAACTTTCCGACCTAATTCTACGTAAGAGCGAAACCTTTTTAACTGTATTCAGATTACTCGCCCTGAAGATTCCGGATTTCCTTGGCTTCGCTCTTCCCATGGCTCTTGTGGTCTCCACTTTTATCGTACTTGCCAGGTTAATTCACGACCAGGAGGTTCTAGCATTCCAATTAGGCGGGTACTCACTCAGGAGGATAGCGTTCCCACTTATCATTATTGGTTTGGTGGTCAGTCTTGCTGCTTTTAGCATAAATAATTACCTTGTGCCCTGGTCAAATCTGAGATACCGGAAGAACATCTACCAGATAACTAAGGACAACCCGCTTCCACAGATCCAGTCCGACCTTTTCTTCAAAGATCCCAGTGGCAGAATCATTTACATAGAACGATACCTCGGAGAAGAGGAAGGCATTGAGGACATATTGATCTTTAACAAATCCGGGCTGAAATTCCCCGGTCTGGACACCGACCAATACTATCCACAGTTACTTTCCAGTAAATCCGCGTCCCTCGAGAAAGACGGCTGGAGGTTAAAGGACGGCTACCTGATAGGACTGGATAGCGGGGGCGAAGTCAACTACTCTATGGAATTTGACCAATTAAAAGTCAAGATGAGCAGAGAAATTGCAAACCTGGTTTTTGAATCCCGTAAGACCAATGAGATGGGCATAAAAGAGCTCTGGATCCGATCTCAGGCGGCAAGAAAAGCGGGTAGAGCAGGAGACGAACTGACGTTTGCATTTCACTCCAGAATCTCCCAGCCGCTAGCGGGATTGGTGTTTGTGCTATTTAGTGCCCCCTTGAGTCTTCTCCTGCGTCACCGCAGCAAAGCGGTCGGAATATTACTAGCCCTCGTTTCTGTCGGTGGATATCAGGGCGTATTGCTCTGGGCCAAGAGTTCGGTTCGACGCACGGGGCTAAATCCAGTACTCGGTGCATGGCTACCCGACGCTATCTTCGGCCTTCTGGGTCTATTACTATTTCTACTTCTGGATAGCGAGAGATTAACTACTTATGCAAGCAAGCTGAAGCCAATACGACACCTGGAGAGTTGACTGTGCAACTAAGCCATTCCCTCGACAAGTTATCTCTACCCATAGTACTCGTTACAATTTTTTTTCTATTACTATTCCAATTTCAATACAATGCCCGAACTGAACTGGAAGCCGATAAAATAACGATTACTTCTAACATCACAACCGCTCGAGGCAACGTTGGATTTATCCACCCAGATTGGACAATACGCTCTGGTTATCTCAATTTAGAAAAAAACGAGGATACTTACCAGTTAACTGCCAAGGAAAGCATACACCTATCTGCGGACGGGTTTAAAGGTGAAGCCACACAGCTCTCAGCCCAGATAAACAGAAAAAATTCCTGGAAGTTACAGGAAGTCACACTTCTTCAGAGTAGAGGCAAGTCGGAGTCACTGCAGTTTAATGGAGAACGAATCACTCTTTCATTTGAAGACAATTCCTTAGACTACTTTACCATTGAAGGTAACGCCTATCTTAGGATTTTTGAAAACTCCACGCTGAGGGGAAACAAAATAACCATAGACAAAGTGAAAGATGGTTGGAAATTATCCGTAACCGGTGACGTAGACTACAAAGGAGATTCAGAATCACTTCCGGGCTGGGCGATAACTTCGGATTATCTTACTTTGGAAAAAGACAAGAAGGTTTACCATTTAACCGCCAGGAAAAACGTACAACTGGATACAGATAAAATTAAAGGGGAATCGACGGAACTCCGGGGAACAATTACAAGAGAGGATTCTTGGAAAATTCAGGAGATTACGCTACTTAAGGGGAATGGGGAGGCAGAATCCCTTCAGTTCAGCGGAGATGAGATGAGCATTTCATTCAAAGATAATTCCGTAGACTATTTTACCATCAAGGATAACGCCCGTCTTAGGATCTCCGAAAACTCCAACTTAACAAGTGATAAACTAACGATAAACAAAGTTCGAAGCGGTTGGAAATTGGCCGTAATAGGCGATATTTCGTACAAAGAAAATTCAAAATCACTCCGAGCAAAGAAGTTAACCGGACGAATAGCAACCACTTCAGACAATAGCGATCCCCATTTATCCCAAATAGAAGTGGAGTCCGCAACTGGCCATCTCGAACTAAAGACTAAAACCAATGACCGGAAAAAGCTTTACTTTTCCAGCGAAAGTGCGGCACTCCAATTTGGAAAGTCTCTTAACCTCGACCAGGGTGAGTTCATCAACACTCTATTTACAACCTGTAAGGGATGCCCGGGGATCGAGAACTGTGCATATTCGCTGGCCGCCGAGCAGACTTCGATTATCGATGAAGATATTATTTTAGCTCAATCCGCCGAACTTAACTCATTTGGAATCCCGATCGGCTGGGCCCCAAGATACTTTCTTACCCTTAAAGACCTTGGATTGCCCGAGAGACCATATTTCCCCCGGATTAGTTTTTCTTTGGACGGAGATTTAGCGGCCAGTGTAGCAGTACCCGTATATATAAACCGACGCAACTTTGGAAACATTCAGCTGGACTACTTTAGCCGGACCCAAGGTATAGGGTTAGGGGTCGACTACTACACCGGTGAGAGCTACTTAACCGGACTATCACAGGTATATGGAATTTACAGTATCGCCGGCAACAACTTCTTGAAAGCTGAATTAAGCTTAAGTTCAAACCCGGCCGACTGGCTCGCCGCCAACTTAGACGTAGATTACAAACAAGGAGTTTACAGAACCACCGACTACGACCAAAACGAATGGGATTTCAGCTTACTAACGAAGGGAACGCTGTCGGGTTGGGAATTCTCGAGTAAACGACAGGAACTTACGGAAACTCTGGACGATACTAACGAAGAGATAACTCATACAATCGAAAAATTATCGGAACTCTCCTGGAACTGGTCCAGTAGCTTGAACCTGTTGTCGGGGGAGTACAACCTCGAACCAAGATTGGGATACTACAGAGAACACAAAAGCAACTGGTCAAGCTGGCTGTCGGGAACAAAAGGGGGGATAGGGGGGGCGCTGTCTCTAAATACCCCATTGAGTGATCATACTTCGCTCGTGCTCAACGGAGAGGGTGGCATCAATCATTACTTTACTTTCGCCGAGGAGAAAGCCAATTTAAGAGGGTGGTTAAGCTTAACTCCAGGAATTGAGATCACCAGATCAGGAAAGCTAAAAGCCCAATTTATACATAGAACAAAACTTGGTTCCTCACCGTTTTATTTTGACGAAGTCGATAAGTTAGACCGATTGAAATTTCAGCTCCAAACAAGGGAAGGTCCCATCAATCACCAACTAGATTTTCACTATGATTTCCTTACCGACGATGGACTATCTCCAATCAAATACGGGCTGACTATATCTCCGGACAACCTTGAAATACACTTTTCTTCCGGCTACGACTTCCCCGACAACACTTTTACCAGTACGGCTTTAGGATTCCAGCTTAAAGCAACCAACGCCCAACTTGGAGTTGAGCTGGCGGGAACCCCTATAGAGACATGGCTGGAGAAAGTTTCAGCTGATATTAACCTCCAACTTTTCGAAAATTGGTCAATTGGTCTATCGGGCGAATACGATATCCAATCGCAAAATCTAAGCAGGCTATCCTACTCTCTTTATCATACTGTACAAGACTGTCTGAGGATTGGGGTAACCGGAGACAGAGCGGGTTTCTGGTTTGACGTGGAGCTGGTTGGTTTTTAACCACCCTGTTTGTCAAGAATTATCATACTCGTTAATATTTTCTAACGCCCCAAAACTTGAAATCAGGAACGACAAGCAAACAATTGGAGGTATCATGGAAAAACAAGACACTATATTAGTTACCGGCGGAGCTGGATACATCGGCAGTCATACCATAAAACAACTGCTGGGAGAAGGTTACAATGTGATCGCTTACGATAACCTAGACTCCGGCAATAGAGAATTCGTACTGACCGATAATTTCGTGGAAGGTGATATTGGAGACAAAGAACAGTTATTGGAAACACTCGACAAATACAAACCGGATGCAATAATGCATTTTGCAGCGCACTGCCAGGTTGAAGAATCCGTAAACCACCCCAAGAAATACTACCAAAACAACGTCACCAAAGGGTTAACACTCCTGGATTCGGCGGTGGAGTTCGGTATAACCCAATTTATCTTCTCATCCAGCGCGGCTATATATGGCGATCCAGCGAAAGTACCAATAACCGAAAACGATCCAAAGCACCCAAAAAACCCATACGGCCAGACAAAGTGGATCTTCGAAAAGATACTCCAGGATTATACCCAGGCCTACCCGCTATCCGCTTGCTCGCTCAGGTATTTCAATGCCGCCGGTTCAGATCCAGAAGGAACTATAGGTGAAGTACACGATCCGGAAACACATCTTATTCCGCTAGTCTTACAGGCAGCCAAAGGGGAACGAGATCATATCGAAATCTTTGGTACGGACTACGACACGCCAGATGGAACTGCTATCAGAGATTTCATCCACGTGAACGATCTCGCATCCGCACACATCGCAGCGCTCGATATAGTCACCGAGGGCCAGGGGATTTACCAGGCCTTCAACCTGGGCACAGGCCATGGCCATTCCGTAAGAGAGGTAATCGAAGTGTGCAAAGAAGTAACGGAGGTTGATATTCCAGTAAAAGAAGGAAAACGCAGAGCGGGAGATCCACCAGAACTCACTGCTGATCCCAGCAAAGCAATGGAAAAACTCAATTGGGAACCTCAATTGGCCGACCTGGAAGACATAGTACGCACCGGCTGGAACTGGGTACAAAAAAGTTCTAACAGGTGCTAAAGAAGCTCAAATGTTTGACAATACTGAAGGTATCTACGCGTTAGAAATAGTCGTCACTGAGAGCACGAATCTGGCTATCGGCTCCCTACGTGCAAACAAATACGAGGGAGACTATCTCTACGTCGGTTCCGCGCATGATCCAAGCGGATTCCAACGAGTAGCAAGACACTTGCAAATAGCTTCGGGCGCTAAAACAGGGGGACACTGGCACATAGATCATCTGCTGGAGATTGGCGACGTCCAAGGTGTCTGGCTATTGCCGACCCAACAGGATCTAGAATGCAAACTTGCCAGGCGACTTGCTAGGTCGTTGGTACAACCCGTAGAGGGTTTCGGCTCATCCGATTGCGATTGCTACTCCCACTTATTCTCCTACTCCGACCAGCAAGCAAGCGAAATCGTCACCATCATGGTCAGCTTCTCGTCGATTAGGCCAGTCCATTTTGACCTAACTTCGGCAATTCTAACCCGTTCCATGAAGAGATCTGGTTAACCGCCGGGAAGTCAATCGCACAGGGCAGGTTTGAATGGAAGTAACTTTTCCGATAAGTTTAGTTGTAAGATTTTCTTGATTGCATTTAGGAGGAAGTGAAAATGAAAACAGTTATCGGACTGGAAATACATGCCCAATTGCTTACAGACACCAAATTATTTTGTGATTGTTCGGCAGACTATTTTGGAAAAGAGCCCAATACAAACACGTGTCCCGTCTGCCTGGGAATGCCTGGAACGTTACCGGTATTGAACGAACGAGCGGTCGAATACGGCGTGCGAGCCGCGCTGGCATTAAACTGTGAAATACCGGAAAGATCCAAGTTCGACAGAAAGAACTACTTCTATCCCGACCTGCCAAAAGGTTATCAAATATCTCAGTTTGACGAACCTCTGGCAATTAACGGGCATCTATACGTAGGCGAAAATAAAATCCGAATCCGCAGGGTTCATCTGGAAGAAGACGCCGGAAAATTAATTCATCAAACCGGAAACTACAGCTCCGTGGACCTAAATAGGGTTGGAGTACCCTTAATCGAAATAGTAACCGAACCGGACATCAAGACACCCGAGGAGGCTCGTAGTTTTATGGAGAAACTCCGACAACTTCTTCGGTACATAGAAGTATGCAGCGGTGATATGGAAAAAGGTTCGCTGCGCTGTGACGCGAATATATCACTCTCGGAAAACGGGGAACTGGGAACCAAAACCGAAGTAAAAAACATGAATTCATTTCGAGCGGTGGAAAAAGCTCTAAAGTTTGAAGAAGAAAGACAGGAAAAACTCTTAAACAAAGGGGAGAAAATAGAACAAGTGACTCTAGGCTGGAACGCGGACAAAGAGGAAGCAAGGTTAATGAGATCCAAGGAAGAAGCCCACGATTACCGATATTTTCCCGAACCAGATCTGGTTCCACTGAAAATCGACGAGGAATGGAGAGAAGAAATATTAGGACAACTTCCCGAATTACCCGACGAAAAGAGAGACCGCTGGGCAACTGACTACGACTTACCGGAATACGATATAGAAGTATTGACCGAGGATAAGCAAATCGCGACTTATTTTGAAAATGCCGTCGAGAAATATGGTTCGCCAAAAGCAGTCAGCAACTGGATGATGTCCGAGCTTTTTCGCATACTAAAGCTCCCCGATGCCCAATTGGAGGACGTATCCCCTGGTGACTTTGCCTATCTAGTGGAATTGGCAAACAAAGGTGAAATTAATAACAATACGGCAAAAGAAGTATTGGAGGACGCTTTTGTCAACAACAAAAGTCCTAAACAAATAATAGAAGATCAGGGATTAAAACGGATATCTGACGTAGGAACTCTGGAGGAGAAAATAGACGAGGTTCTTTCCGAGAATCAGGACGCTGTCCAGGATTACAAAAACGGAAACGAGAAGGTATTAGGTTTTCTTATAGGACAACTTATGGGGAAAACCGGGGGGAAAGCGGACCCGGGTAAGGCGAGAGAGATAATTCAGGAAAAGATATAGAAGGTGTTATCCCAGCTCCCAGCACTCACGACAGCGGGCTTCGTAATCGCCCAGACCGCCGACCCTGATCACGTCGTCATCCGCCGGTGCCGGTTTACCACCTATTAACCTCTGGGTTCTGGTCGCCTCCTTACCGCATTTTGTACAAACCGCATGCAATTTATCCAACCTATCGGCTCTCGCCATTAATTCGGGCATTGGATGAAATGGCTCGCCGGCGAAGGTTAAGTCTAAACCCGCGACAATGACGCGTTTGTCCTCGTGGATAAGACCTCGAACAAGCCCGATCAATTTCTCGGAAAAGAAGTTGCCTTCGTCAAACGCAACCAAATCGGATCTTTCAAGAACACCTTGGCCCACAATTTCTTGCAGTGTAGAGATACCCTCCCTATTGACCTCAAGCAGGTTGGCCTGAAATTTTCTGCCATAGTGGGTGACGACGGCGTCCTTGCTATACCGATCGTCAAAGTGAGGTTTGAGGATAATAGTATCTTGTCCGGCTATGTTTGCCCGATCAATGCGACGAATTAATTCTTCGGACTTCCCGGAGAACATACAACCAGTAATTACTTCCAATCTGCCAGCCATGGTTGGTCGGGACGACTGGATTTGAACCAGCGACCTCGCGCGCCCCATGCGCGCGCGCTACCAAGCTGCGCCACGTCCCGTAGTTCGATACTTAAGACATTCTAATATAGCGACAAACTGGGATATTTTCAACTAATTCCGTCATTCGTCCGGCTGTAGATCGCCCCTAAAAGAAGCTCTTCTTGATCTCCTGAAAACTCACCCCGCTTCTCTCAACGGGATCCAAACTTTGTTCTACAATTGGTCCTTCATTTAGTGCAGGCACCTGATCCTCGTAGGTTGGCCTCTCCGTTTTATATATTATCCCAAGTGGTATTTTGTCTCCCCACTCTTCCGCTTTTTTCATGGCAATCTGTCTATCCGTAGGGTCGTAATCTTCGTCTAACTTATACACTCTTTCGTTGTAAAAATCGTAAGACCTTCCCGCATTGAAGGTCACACAAGGCTGTAAAACGTCAACAAGGGCATAACCTGTGTGCTCCATGGCTTTCCCGATGACTTCCGCCATGTGCTTCACGTCGCCGGAAAAGGCACGGGCAATAAAAGTGGCACCGCTTACAAGTGCAGTAGGCAGAGGATCAAGTGGCGGCTCAATGGAGCCCTCGGGGCTGGTTTTTGTAACAAAGCCCTTATAACTTGTAGGAGAATACTGCCCTTTGGTCAGTCCGTAAACTCTATTATTTTCGACTATCTGGGTAATTCCAATGTTTCTTCTACAAGCGTGTAGAAAATGATTAGCCCCTATTCCATAACTATCTCCATCGCCAGCCGTGACCACCACGTTTAAATCGGGGTTTGCCAGTTTTGCTCCAGTGGCAACTGCTACTGGCCTACCGTGCACAGAGTGAAAACCATTTACATTCATGTAATGTGGCAGCTTACTGCCACATCCGATACCGGAGAGGACGATCGTCTGGTGGGGCTTCAGGCCAAGATCGACCAACGCCATCTTTAAACCCTGCAAAATCGCAAAGTCGCCGCAACCAGGGCACCAGGTTGGTTTAGTAGGATACTGATAATCTGAAATAGAGACATTTCCATTCATATCAAACGACCTCCTGGACTCTCTCAATAATGTACTCCGGAGTAAACGGCCTTCCGTCGTACTTTAATATTTGTTGATCAACCGAGAAACCCGTTTCCTGAGTGATCAATCCTCCCATTTGTCCCGTACCGTTTCCTTCAACCAATACTACTTTATTGGCCTTTTCAAACAGCTCACTAAGATCTTCTTTACGCAGCGGCCAGCTATCCGATAGGTGGTAACAATTTGCGCTGACCTGCATGTCATTAAGCCTATCAACCGCTTCCCTCGCTGCACCGTATGTTGATCCCCAACTAACCAGCGAAACTTCAGCGGCCGCCTGACCGTATAAATCGGGCGGTCGAAGATCTTGATCCAAAGCAGTTTCTAGTTTTCTCATCCTTTTTTCTACCATTTTCGTCCTGATCTCTGGATCTTCAGTTATATCCCCTCTCTCGTCGTGTTCGTTCCCAGTCGTTTTATAAACCGCATTTTCATGACCGGGCAAGGCACGAGGGGAAACCCCCGAATCCGTAAACTTATGGCGATAGTAGGTACCATCTAAACCATCGAGATCGTCACTGGCCAGTAGTTCTCCTCGATCAATTTCTACATCTTCCATACTAATTCTATCGCCATCAACCGCCCTGACGGAGTTGGCCAGATGCTGATCGCTCAAAACTATCACCGGGAGCTGATATCTCTCAGCAAGGTTAAAGGACCTCGCTCCAGCCTCAAATGCTTGCTCTATGGTCCCTGGAGTGAGGACAATTCGGGGAAATTCTCCTTGAGAAGCTCTAACCACCGATAATAGGTCACCTTGTTCCGTCCTGGTAGGCAAGCCAGTACTCGGGCCCGGACGCTGGACTTCAGCAATCACCAAAGGCGTTTCTGTCATACCGGCCAGACCTAGGGCTTCCACCATCAGTGAAAATCCGCCACCGGAGGTGGTTACAAGTGCCCTTGCACCTACGTGACTGGCACCAATCGCTATATTGATCGCTGCCAGTTCGCTCTCGGGCTGCTTGGTAACTATTTGTAGCTCTTTAGAATGTTTGGTTATCCACTCCAGGATGGACGTTGACGGAGTCATCGGATAAGCAGAGACAAAATTACAACCGGCAGCCACCGCACCAATAGCAAAAGCCTGATTGCCATTTATTACCATTCGCCCAATTTTTTGACTGCCAGGCTCAAGTTGGTACTCAAAATCGTAGCTATGGGATTCCACGTAATCTCTACCCGCCCGTAGTACGTCCAGGTTGTTTTGAACGACTGCATCACCCTTTAGGGCGAAATTCTCTTCGATAATTTCCTCCGGATAGGAAATATCAAAATCAGTTAACCCCACAACAGCGCCAATAGCTGCGGTATTTGCCATGATTTTCGCTCCACCTTCTTCCATGGCAATCTTGGAAAGAGGGACCGGGAACAAGTTAACTCCTCTATTTTCTACTTCAGATTCATCTATTTCGAAATCCTCATCATAAATTATCCCCCCACCTTCCACGACCTCATCAAGGTGTTCAGTGATCGTATCTTCAGTTATAGCTACAAGTAGATCTATCCCTTCCGTATGAGTATAGATTTGATCAGTGTTAACCCTTACTTCGAAAAAATTATGGCCTCCTCGGATTCTGGACCGGTAATCCTGACGACCAAACGGAAACAGACCACTCCTTGCAATGGCCTTAATGAAACCAAGGCCCGTAGAGCGAATACCCTGGCCGGCGTCCCCGCCAAAAACAATAGTTACATCGTCCGTAACCATAAAACCTCCCGCTACTCTCCACGATTTGTTTACTTA
>CAZTJJ010000024.1:0-4490 GCA_964614065.1 uncultured Thermotogae bacterium | reverse complement strand
ACGATTTGTTTACTTAGTACAAAACCCCGGGTACCAATTCAAGGCGAAATCTGTAAACGAACCTAACCAGCCGCACCAACTCTCGGATTGTAAAACGGTAAAGAGCTTCCCGTACACTCACACGGTACTTCACCGTGAGTACACCGAAATCCCACAGCATTTGACAGATCAAAGTCCTTACAAACTGGTATACCGCGAATTGTTTTTGTAATTTCCTTTTTAACCGGACAATACACTTCTTCAATTTCAGGACTGACCTCAACAAGATTTCCCCCACACTCGTCACAGAGGGACATCGCCTCATCCGAATAATAGATTGCCCCACAATCATTGCATTTATACTTCATCCTATATCACCCCATAGTTTTCATCAGTTCATAAATTACCACGGCGTGCTTCTTTTCCAGGGCGGACATACTATCAGGGTCTTTAGTGATTAACAACAAGACCTTACGGTGCTATTGTTTCACCAGTTTCGTCTAACAACTCTATGGCCATCATTGGACACCCGTCTGCGGCCTGTTTTGCTGCCTGCTTTTCGTTTTCACCAATTTCCAGGACAAATATACCGTCCTCTTCCTCGCCATCTATCAACCCCGCTTTGCCGTCATCCGCTTCTTCAAAGTGTTCAGGGTCAACAGCCGTGCAAACAAAGTTACTTTGACAGGCGTTCTTGTCAAACTTTAGCCTATACGTTGCCATAAAAAATCACCTCGTACAATGGAATAATTAGAACTTATTTCCACCTAATAAGAAGTATAGATTTATTTTCCCCTTTGTCAAACCACAAATGAGCGGTGAAGTTGACTCACGGTTAGTGCAGTTTATAATGTCTTAGGTAACCGGAAAGGAGGAGGTTATATGCAACAAGAACTAACAGATAAGATTAAGTGGGTCGGCGTAAACGACCGGAGAACAGACCTATTTGAGGGCTACTGGCCGTTAATCACCGGAATAAGTTACAATGCATATTTAATTAACGATGAAAAGACCGTCTTGATCGACGGAGTAAAGGACAAATATGCCGAGGACCTAATAGACCAACTTCCCAAAAACAATTCTCGCTTGAGTCTGGATTACATCGTAATTAATCACATGGAACCCGATCATACCGGTTCTTTGCCCTTTGTCACGAGATTGGCCCCAGAGGTAACGCTTGTAGGTACTGACAAAACAAAATCCATGTTACAGGACTTCTACGGTATCAACAAAGACGTCCTCACCGTAGAAACCGGAGACAGTATCGACCTAGGAACTCATACGCTCAAGTTCGTGGAGACACCATTTGTCCACTGGCCGGAGACCATGATGACCTACGAAAAAAAAGAAAAAATTCTTTTCTCCGGTGACGGTTTCGGGTCCTTTGGCACTTTAGATGGGGGGATATTCGACGATGAACTAGACACAGACGACTACATCGACGAAACAATTCGTTATTTTTCCAACATTGTCGGGGCCTACAGCGCAACCACACGCGCCGCTCTGGCTAAGCTCTCCAATTATCAAGTAGAAACAGTAGCACCGGCCCACGGCCCCGTGTGGCGATCGCAACCGGAGGAAATAATCGAGCTCTACGACAAACTTAGCAATTTGAGAAGTGATCCCGGTGTTACCATCCTGTATGGCTCAATGTACGGTTATACAGAAAGAGTGATGGAATCAGTGGCCGCGGGAGCCAGAAAGGTGACAAACGGCGAGGTCAAGGTGATTGACGCATCTAGAACTCATCCAAGTTTCTCTCTGGCAGAAGCCTGGAAACGAAAAGGTATGATAATCGGCTCGCCGACCTACGAAGCGAGGACCTTTCCTCCAGTAGATCAATTTGTGGACATAGCAGGGAAGAAAAAATTAAAGAACAAAGTGGCCGGGATATTTGGGTCTTTTGGTTGGTCCGGTGGTGCAGCTCGAGAGCTTTCGGAAGTAACCGAAAAGTTGAATTGGGAGCTAATAAAACCGCCTCTAGAGTTTAACGGTCGAGCTGCTCCAGAAAAACTTCAGGAGGCCTATGAACTAGGGAAATCTGTGGCCGAAGCGGCAAATGAATAATCGCAGTACTCCGGAGCTCCCACAATTTCAAACCAGCTGATCTATCTTCGCAGCTAAAATAAAGTCGTTCTCGTGAAGACCGTCGATGGCATGAGTATACAACACTACCGTAACCTTGTTGTAATTGATGCTGATATTTGGATGATGGCCTTCCGATTCTGCTATCTCCGCCACCCCATTGACAAAATTCATAGAGCCGTCGAAATCCTTAAACTTGAATTCCTTCTTAATTTTTGGAGGCTTTTGATCAAGAAACTCCCATTCATTGACCTCGGTAAGCAGTTCCTCGACTTCCTCGGACTTAAGTGGTGGTACCCCACCTTCACAGGGCACACACTTTTTATCGGTTAAATCACTCATTGGTAGCACCCCAAAGCTAAATTTTGGATTGTCTTACCTTAACACGTTAAGAGTTTTACAAACCTTTAAATCTTTTGCAAGGCCTCTTCTAGGTCGGCAATTATATCGTCAGGGGACTCGATTCCAACGCTAAACCTGAGCAAATCGTCTGTTATGCCTGCTGAATACTTTTCTTTATCGCTTAATTGTTGGTGAGTAGTGCTGGAAGGATGAATTATCAAGGATTTGGCGTCTCCTACATTGGCCAAAAAGGAGATCAGCTCAACGGATTCCATTATCGATTTACCCGCCTGGTAACCGCCTTTGACTCCAAACGTTATAACGCCCCCAAACCCGTGTTCGAGATAAGTAGATGCCAGTTCGTGCGTAGGATGATTCTCCAAACCCGGATATCTAACCCACTCTACTTTTCGATGATCCTGGAGATATCTGGCAATTTGGATTGCATTGTCACAATGTCTTTGCATGCGGAGCGAGAGGGTCTCTACCCCTTGAAGATTTAGAAATGAGTCAAACGGGCTCTGAGTAGAACCTAGATCTCGTTGTCCTCTTGCCCGTAAGTTCTCGACAAACGCTCTGTCCCCAAACCTTTCCCGAAAGTTTAAACCATGATAGCTGGGGTCCGGCTCCGTCAAATTAGGATAATCCCCTTCATCCCAGTCAAAATTTCCTGAGTCAACCACAATACCGCCGATAGTGGTACCGTGACCATTAATCCACTTGGTCGTCGAATGCCATACAATGTCAGCCCCGTACTCAAATGGACGACAAAGATATGGAGTAGCGAAAGTACTATCGACTATTAGTGGAAGATCAGCATCGTGGGCAACGTGAGAAATCTCCCGGATATTGGGCACTTCCAACAACGGGTTGCTTATCGTTTCCAGGTGAACAAATTTTGTCTTCCCATCAATTAATTCAGCAAATTTTTGAGGGTCGTCATCATTAACAAGCCGTGCTTCAATACCGTACCGAGGCAAACTCTGGGTAAAGTACGTATAGGTTCCGCCATAGAGGTTTGCCGAGGAAACTACATTGTCTCCACTTTGGGCGAGGGTAAAAGTAATCAAATTTATAGCGCTCATTCCGGACGCGGTCGCCAGCGCACCAACCCCGCCTTCTAAATCCGAAATGCGTTGCTCAAACTTCCCGGTAGTGGGATTAGAAATCCTCGAATAAATATGTCCACTTTCCTCCAGAGAAAAAAGCCGCCTTGCCTGCTCCGTACTATCAAACAAATAGGATGCCGTCTGATAAATGGGCACTGCCCGAGGATTCAACTTGGAACCGTCCAAGTGTCCGCCTCCGTGTACAGCTAAAGTGTCGAAATTGAAACTTTTTTCGTTGTAGTTGTTCAAGTTACTCACTCCTCTACTAGCCATGTCCGTTAGCTTTTTCTACAAAACTCAGGTACAACATAATAACACAGGACTCGAAAGTATCACAAAGGTGCCTTCAATACCATCCAAATCTTGATGGTTTCTGTAACTTTTTCCTATCCCTCTTCCTCGCCGATCGGTGGGGATAATTATTTATCGGAAAAAAAGATTGTTGTAATCCGATAGTCAGGGTTTTCGAGATCTCTATTACAACGTCCCGCATGAGCATGGGAGCTCATGCTGCTTTGTTTCCATAGTTACTTCACCAGTTTCCCTCCCCCTGCGATGGGGGAGGTCAGGTGGGGGTGATACAATACAGTATTTTTCAACATGACCATATCAAGGTGAGAATTGTTAATACCCCCATTCAGTTCCCCCACAATGGGGGGAAAGGTTACAGTTAAAGCAGCCCATGTCAACCCGCCCGGGCAGAAGAGGCACCCGGGCTCCATTCATCTTATCTAGCAGGGCGAGCTCCCACGCTCGGCCGGAGGTGTGCCTTCAACATCTCGCTTTTACCTGTTACAATAGTCTGCTATGCTAAAGGATGTAAAAAAGGGGACCACCCCTCACAATTAAAGTAAACTACCAACTCATGAGGAGTGATCCCAATGACAGTAGGTAAGTATAACTCAACTCACGTTGATAACGTAGACCAAAAAGAGATAAGTTCCCAATTACGAGGAGATACGTTAATAATGGGTC
>CAZTJJ010000023.1:11597-19981 GCA_964614065.1 uncultured Thermotogae bacterium | reverse complement strand
ACGTACTTCTCAACAAAAGATTGATCCAACTCCTCTACTTCATAACTCCTGTTCGATAAATTTATCCGCAACAGTCGAAGCTTCATACTACCTCCTTATAATTAAAAAGACTCCAAAACTTACTCCTTAAAACTAAAAAGATCCAAAGTTGTACCTACGCCCTTGTCAATGGCCTTACTATAAACTAATTGAGCAACCGCCAGGTCCTCGAAAGCAAGACCCACAGCTTTAAACAAATAGCTTCCACCCACGTCAGTGCGGCCCGGTATTTCACCACTTACAAGCTGAGCAAGATCACCACAAATATCGTCTTCACAGATATCTCCAGCCTGAAGAGGAATGAGTAAATCACCAGCTTCCGACAGGGCGGCGTCACGTGAATCTATATAAATCTCCGAATTCCTCACGACCTCTGTGCCCAACTCTCGTGAACCAGGATTATACGAACCGATCGCAAAAACAGTTGCTCCTGATCGTAAATATTTTCCATCGAGAACTGGTTTCGTTGAAGATGTAGCAGTAACTAGAACATCAGAAGACTTGACTAGAGAAGCGGAAGATTCATGCAGGATCACGGTGAGATTCAAATGCCGTTTCAGCCGCCTAGATAGCTCCTCCATTTGCTCCCCTGAGGGATCGTAAATTCGGATTTCTTCAAAATTCCGAACTCGGGAGAGTGCCCATATCTGAAAATATCCCTGAAATCCAGCACCTATTAGGCCCAAAGATTTCGGCTTCTCAGGCAATAAATACTTCCCCGCTACCGCGGAAACAGCTCCGGTTCTCAAACCAGTTAGATACATCCCCTCCATAAAAGCGGATGGCTTGCCATTAGAACCATTCACCAAGAGAACACCAGCATGAGCCATAGGCAGTCCTTTCTTAGAATTTTCAGAAACTTCCGTATAAAGCTTAAACCCGATCATACTTTCACGTTCCGATGGTTCAAGCAGACATGGCATATATAATACTTGCCCTCTGTCACCGAGCTTCACGCTAGTCCGCTGAGGTGTAT
Organism: uncultured Thermotogae bacterium; assembly: GCA_964614065.1. Taxonomy (GTDB): domain Bacteria; phylum Bipolaricaulota; class Bipolaricaulia; order M55B111; family M55B111; genus M55B111. The sequence continues at coordinate 18,966 of CAZTJJ010000023.1, read as the reverse complement.
GAGTTAAACCTTCGGCAAACAACTCGAAAGCATTCTCGGTTGTCTCAATGACTTCATCCATACCCACTAAATCAACTAGATGCTCTCTTTTCAAAGCAATCATCACTCGACCCCCGGCTTTTTCGTCGAATCATATCCTCAACGCTAGTTACCAAGATAGAAAACCTCCTTGGTTTTTGGTCCTACCAATATTGAAAATATGCCCTAGCCGAACAATTTTCAAGCAAAATGAATTTATTCCCTCGACTAGCAGGAAACAATTTCCCTCAACTTTCAACCTCCAGCTGAATTTCCCCCTCCAGATACAGTATGGCTTTACCCATTATGTTAATCCTATCCCCCAGGTCCTCACAGAACAGTTTCCCAGTTCGGGAAGAAACCTGCTTACTTCTCAAATTATTCTTTCCTAGCCTTTCCGACCAGAAAGGAGCCAGAGTGCAACAGGCTGAACCCGTAACTGGGTCCTCCGGTATTCCTTCGCTGGGAGCAAAGTACCTTGATACAAAATCGACATCTGTTCCTTCAGCAGTAGCTATAATGCCGGACCAATTACCTTTTGTTAACAAAGAAAAATCAGGGTCAAGATTTTCAACGGTCTCCGGCGAATCGTACACAACCACGTAATCCCGGGCACTATAGACAGCAGATGGTTCACTTCCCAAACCGTTGATAATATTCTCGTCCCGTTCGCAGGGTACGGGAGGCCTGCTGGGAAAACTCATAGCGAAGTATCCACCCTCCTTCCACACCTTTAAATTACCGCTCTTGGTCTCAAACTCAAGTTTATCTTTACGAGGATTCAACTGTTGAAATATCACGAAGGCAGCAGCCATGGTAGCATGGCCGCAAAGGTCAATTTCCGTTTTTGGGGAGAACCATCGGAGCTGGTAAATTCCACCTTTCTCTACAAAGAAAGCCGTTTCCGACAGGTTGTTTTCCCGGGCGATACAAAGCAGGATTTCATCGTCAAGCCACTTGTCTAAGAGACATACAGCAGCGGGATTTCCCTGAAACGGTTTTCCAGCAAAAGCGTCAACTTGATAGATTGGGACCTTCATAAACATCCGTCCCGGTATCCATAGTTTGTCCTGTTCAACTCCAACTCACCTTTCCCGTTGCTCTTTTAGACCCCTAATAATTCAACTCAATTAATTAAGAGGTTACCCTTCTTCTCTGTGTAAAGAAACGTAACTCTATAACCATCCTTTTATTTTCTCTTTAATATTTTCGAAATCTTCTCTGGGACCCTCTTCTTCATTAGTACCCTTAGCTAGAACGTATAAATAATCAGCGATCTTGACTGCATGTCGGATGTTTTGATCTACAAGCAAGACAGTCATTCCGTCATCCCGCAAAGACAGCAAGTGATCGTAAATCTGACGGGCTATCATAGGCGCGAGTCCTGCAGCCGGTTCGTCCACCAGCATCAATTCCGGAGCAATCATCAACGCTCTTCCCAGTTCCACCATCCGTTGCATGCCGCCACTAAGGTTTCCGGCCTTCTCTTTTCGACGATCATTTATCACTGAAAACCTTTCGAAGTTTTCCTCCAGTCGTTTCGTTATTTTTTTTGTTTTCCTCTTAAAAGTCCAGCCCCCCAGCCTTATATTTTCTTCTACAGTCATCTCCGGGAAGACGTTTCGTTGTTGCGGTATGTAAGTTAAGCCTTTTTTCGGAGCCTTATAAGGGCTGATTCCGCTTATATCCTCGTCATTGTAAACAATACTTCCTTCTCTGGGGGTTAGAAATCCGTATATAGTCTTCAATAGCGTCGACTTGCCGACTCCGTTGGTCCCAATTATGGCAGTAATGGTCTGCTCCTGAACTTGCATAGACAAATCTTTGAGTATGTGTATGTCCTCATAGTAACCCGCATATACTTTATCCACCGTTAACATGTCATCGACCTCTCCTGTTTTCGTCGCTGATGTTAAGAATACTAAACCTCTTCATCACCTAAATACGCCTCGATAACCCTGTCATCGTTACGGATTTCTTCGGGATCTCCGTCAGCAATTTTCCGTCCTTCGTTAAGCACCATCGTTCGATGGGAAAGAGTAAATATTGAGTCCATATTGTGACTTACAATGAGGAATGCTTTATTGTCTGTATTCACTTCGTTAATGTAATCGTAAATTTGACTCTGTAACTCCGGGTGTACTCCCGCGAAAGGCTCATCTAAAAAAATAATTTCCGGATTGAGCATTAAAGCTCTCCCCATTTCAAGTAGCTTTTGCTGACCACCTGAAAGATTCTGAGCGTTTTCGTTCGCCAAATGGTTGATAGTCAGAAATTCCATTACCTCATCCGCTCGCCTGCGAAGAGTGGAAAAAGTGCCGCCAGTACATGTCAACAGAGGCACCATCAAATTCTCTACCACGCTCATTCTTTTAAATATTCTGGGAACTTGAAAAGTCCTAGCCAAACCAGACTTTGCCCTCATATGGGTAGGAATGTTATCGATGCGTTTTCCGTTAAAATGGATGATACCACCGCTGGCCGAATGAAACCCCATGATGGTATTGATTAAAGTAGTCTTTCCAGAACCGTTCGGTCCTATCAAACCCACGATCTCGTTTCCCGTAATGGAAAAAGAAACTTCGTTAACGGCTTTTACTCCCCCAAAAAACTTCTTAAGACCTTTTACTTCAAGCTCGATATCAGACAATTTATTCACCTATCATTTTATGATAAACAGGAGCTATTAAACCGTTCCGGGCAAACCTCACCACAAAAACCAAAAGCCCACCGAAAAGAACCAACCTCCAGGTACCCACTTCTCTCAAAAATTCGAGACCAAACTCCAGTAAAATACCACCCAATGCAGCAGCAACCAAGCTTTCTACACCACCTATAATGGCCATGGCAATAACTAGTCCCATTGTAGAGATACTTGTAAAACTGGGAGTAAGAATACCCAGATAATGTCCATAGAATACACCAGCCAATCCGCAAATCATGCTGGTAAGGGTAAAGGCAAGAACTTTATACTTTGTGATATCTACACCCATTGCCTCCGCTGCATCCTGATCTTCCCGGATGGATCTGAGATACAAACCGTAACGAGAATGTACAACCAGATACATAATCGCGAAGCCAAACACCAAAAATAGGAACATGTTGTAGTAATAGGGTATTTTGTTCGATTGAGCGAACAAAGGACTCAATTCCAAGCCCATCCGACCCATAGTTATGTTGGATTCCGCCGTTATCACTACCCGCACAATCTCGGAAAAAGCTATGGTAAACAAAGCCAGATACGCTCCTCTAAACCTAAGACAGAGAACTCCAATAATAAAGCCAATTACGCCCGCTCCCAAGATTCCTACTAACATCGATACAGGTGGCGAAAACCCGAAATACTTACCCAACAATCCGGATGTGTATCCACCAACTGTCGCCAAAGCTATATGTCCAAAAGAAAACTGCCCACCATAGCCTTCCAAAAAGGACCAACTGCAGGCGAGTAAACCGTAAAAATAAGCCAAAATCAATACGTGTCTCCAGTAGCTTGACCTTACCAGCAAAGGCAAAACTAAACCCAAAAGGACAAGGCCGACAAAAAACAGGATCTTTCTGGTGTTTTTTGCCATCTTTATTCCTCCTCCCCGAATAGTCCCTGAGGCCTAACCAATAAGACTAAAGCAAAGATGATCAGACCGTAAACACGTTTGTAAGCCAGAGCCCGCGATGGGTCAGGAATTACAGCCGTTCCCAGCGTCTCTATCAATCCTATAATCAAACCACCTATAATGGCTCCTTTTATCGATCCCATACCTCCGAGAACTACAATAATGAAAGATCTAATTGAGGGAACTACACCGGCATCAGGAGCCATCGAGAAGACCGGAGCTACCAGTGCCCCAGAGCCGCCAGCAAGAGCAGAACCAATTGCAAAAGCCAAAGTATTCATTCTAAGAGGATTAATTCCCACAATGGAAGCCGCGTCTTTGTTTTGACTAACCGCTCTTAACGCCTGCCCCGACCAGGTACTGCGAACTAGCCACATCATCAACGTCATTATTCCTATCGCTATGCCAGCAGCGATAATCCGGTCGTAACTTATCATCATAACTCCAATCCTCCAACCGCCCTGCAAAAAAGAAGGGGGCGTTTTCGGAAACGGGCCACAAACAGAGAGAAGCAAATTCTGAAAAAGGAAAGACAGACCAAATGTAATCAATATGGCGTACTCGTCAGGTCTATCCACCTGACCCAGGTGAATGGGCCTAAGCAAGGTACCTTCAACCAGAGCACCAAGGAAAAACAAACCCACCATTGAAGCAAGTACCCCAAAGATCGGTGGAATACCGGCAACTAAAGACAACAAAAAATAAGAGATGTAGCCACCAATCACGTAAAACTCACCGTGGGCAAAGTTAATGACTTTAAGCACTGAAAAGATCAAGGTCAAACCCAAAGCCATCAGAGCGTATAGCGAACCAAGCACCAATCCACTCATTCCCTGCATAAGAAAATAGTCAGCAGTATACATCTATGGTCTCCTTGTATGTAAACAAATCACTGAGATGGATAGCCCCCATGCACACAAAACATGGGGGCTATATGTTTAACTATTCTTCTGGAACTGGAATGTAGTAATCGGATCCAACAACGTCTGACGCCCATTCGGGAGGCCAAATAACTGGAGCTTCAGTGGGGGTCTGACCTACTTCCGTGTACTCTAAGAGGTAACAAGTTACGTCCGGGAACTGATGCCACATGTAATCTGGCATATCTTCGGGAACTGGGTTATCAGAGCCGTACGGGAATTGATAGGTCCCACGAACACCGTCCCATTTAATGTTCTCCAGGGCGTGAATCACCGCGTCCGCGTCAGTAGACTCAGCGCTCTTCATAGCTTCTACCATCAACATAAACGCATCGTAGCCTTCCATCGCCTGTGGAGTCATATCCCTATCGTAAGTCTCTTTGAACTTCTTCTGGACTTCTTTCGCCATTTCAGACTCCACCGTCGGAGGTAGGGCTATCCTGGAAACGACCGTGTACTTGCCGTTCTCCCCAGCACTTTCCCAGAACTCCTTCGAGTTTAGAAGCGTAATTGAACCGTAATAAGCGGTATCCGGCGTGGGAGCTAAACCCGTATTTTTCGACTGTTTTAGTAAGCTAAAGCTGGCAGGTCCTGTGACATCTCCAAATAATAAATCGGGCTCCCACTGTGCTATCCTCAGCAAAGTTGAAGTGAAATCCTGTGTCTTCGGATCGGCCATTACGTTCTTGTACTCGATATCCGTCGCATCCAACTGCTCACTGAAATACCCTTTGAGCCATTCGCCATAGGCCGTGTTTTCGTGAAGGAGATAAACCTTCTCGAAACCAACTGCTTTCATCCAATCCACCGCAATCTGAGTATACATTGAAGTGGTTATCGAAATACGGAAGACCTCTTCCTGACCTTTGCTGGTCACTCGGTCATCCCAGGCTTCCGCACAAATATAAGGAATGTGGTATTTTTTCAGAATGGGCATTTGTGCAAGAGCAACTCCACTGTGATAGTTCCCGATTATTCCCACTACCTTTTCCTTGGTTATTAGTCTTTCCACGGCTGCCTTTCCCTGTTCGGGCATACCCCGGCTATCAACAAGTATTAATTTTACTTTCCTTCCTCCCAGGATTCCACCTGAGTCATTCACCTTGCTGGCAGCCAGTTGAGCTGCTCTATACATTTTCGTACCGGTGTTATATGCGCCAGGCGGGGACATAGGAAGAACAATCCCAATCTTCACTGGCTCCTTATCCTCCGCCAGGGCCAAAAAAGCAAAAGACCCAATCAACAAACTACAGGCCAAAAACAAGATAAAAAAAGATCTCGCCTTGCTACTCATGATAAATTCCTCCTGATTAGATACTTTTCGCTATTGCTCACCAATCACTAAACCTGAACTTCTATCACCCCCAATTAAAGAGTTAAGACATAGATGTAAAACCCATAATTGGAATATTTAAAAAGTCAAACCTTGTTACGCGTTTCTTCGGTGCCTACCTAGACCACCAGGTTCCACAGTTAACTGATCTCCGCGAAGCAAGGGAGATGGCCCTTCTTTGTTCTCTAAATAAGGAAACTCCTCGCGTAGCTTTGCTTCGTCGGGACACCTGTCATATGTTTCCTCATCTTTTGGTTCAGTGTAGGTAGTAAGGACGCCTTCGTAGTTACGTAGAATTACCCGACGGTCATTTCTAGAAACTACGTAGTTTGGCCCTACGGGGATCTTACCCCCTCCGCCAGGCGCGTCTATGATAAACCGGGGGACTGCCAAGCCGGAGGTGTGCCCTCTCAAATTCTCTATAATCTCAATACCTTTCCCCACTGATGTCCTAAAGTGACTTAGACCCTCGGACAGATCACACTGGTACATGTAATATGGTCTAATCCTTATGCGCAACAAGTCCTGAACAAGCTTTTTCATGATAATCGGAGAATCATTCAATCCATTAAGCAACACTGACTGATTTCCTAGGACAAACCCACCATCAGCTAATTTCTCGGCCGCTTCTTTCATCTGGGGTGTTATCTCCTTAGGGTGGTTGCAGTGGGTGTTAATGTATAGTGGCTGGTACTTCTTTAACATGTCTACCAGATCAGATGTTACCCTCTGAGGTAAAACGACGGGCACCGTGGTCCCAATTCTGAGAATCTCTACGTGAGGAATTTCATACAACTTGGCGAGTATATACTCTACCCTGTCGTTAGACATGGTTAGAGGATCTCCTCCGGAAAGAAGAACATCCCTAACCTGAGGGGTCTCCTCCACATACTTTATCCCCTCATCAATGACCTTTTGCGACATTGGCTTGTCGGTTTCACCGGCAGCCCGCCTACGGGTACAATGCCGACAATACATGCTACATTGATCCGTCACTATAAACAGGATCCTATCAGGGTACCTATGAGTAACTCCTCCCACGGGAGAATCCGTGTCCTCGCTCAGGGGATCATGTATGTCCTCGGGCATCTTTTCTAACTCCTTACCTAACGGTACGGCCCGCTGTCGAATAGGACACCTTCTATCTGTAGGATCCATTAACGTCGCATAATAGGGAGTAATGGCCATACGTAGCTCATCCAAACCCCCTACCATTTTCTCTTTCTCTTTGGAAGATAGTTCTACTACTTGACTTAATTCATCCACCTCGGTTATTCTGTTCGCTATCTGCCAATGCCAATCATTCCAATCTTCTTCCGAAACGTCGGACCAAAGGGGAATACTTCTGTAATCTCTTCCTTCAGTCAAAGTTCCATCAGCTTTGAACACTAAATACCTCCTCAAGTTCCTTGCACCAAGCTAGTATCTCGCCGTCTAGCTTACTTCCTCCACCACCTCATCGAATTCGATACCACTATTTTCCA
>CAZTJJ010000023.1:2733-11497 GCA_964614065.1 uncultured Thermotogae bacterium | reverse complement strand
CTCAAGAGACATTCTCTTTTCCATTCGTTCTGCCAATACGGCCATCGGCGAACCTTGATCAAATGGAATTATATCCTCACTGGTCAATCCCAACCAATCCATAGTTTTGAGAATCCTCGAGTACGAAGGAAGGTTTAGCTTCTTCGCCACCCCAGATTCCAACCCCTCTACGGAACACCCGGCAAGCTGTGCAGTAAACTCACGATAGCTTAGATCGGATAGGTCCCTCTCCTCGTCATCCAAAAGCCCAAAATCGACCATCTTCTTTACAAATTCACACCAGCCGATATTCCTCAGTGTAGCACGATAGATGCTCTCTGCCTCGGGGATATTGTACGTTTCCATGTACGGAAGAGAATTTCTGTTTGGATATTGTTCAAAGTAACCCAAACCTTCAATCTCTTTTAGTTCGTAGGTAGTGAACAAATCCTCGCTTGCTACATGTACTTCTTCTCCATCCTTCAGAAAACGGGCAGAGCTGGTAGAAGCGTGTAACACCCCAATTGGATGCCAGGAAAATTTATACCCAAGCGGATTCAGACTACTTTCCGGAGCGGGCAGCGCACCACAATAGGAGCGAAAACCTTTAATTTTGCCTCCATCTTCGTGTACCTCATCGATAGTTTTGGCGGCGGACATGTGATCTATACCCGGATCAAGACCGGACTCATTCAAAAGCAAAACTCCGGCTTCCTTTGCTTTACCATCAAGTTCTTGCATCTCGTCGCTCACATAAGAGGTGGTAACCATCGGTTTGCTTTTATCAATGCAAATTTTCGCCGGCACTGTATGGAAAGAAGGTGGAAGCAAGCTGACCGTCAGATCGGCTTGCTCTATTAATTCCCCCATTAATTGGGTATTCTTAGCGTTTAGTTGCTGAGCCTCTCCACTTTCATACCCCTCGACAAGAGCTTCCGCCTTGCTAACAGTACGTGAGGCCACCTTAACCTTGAATCCGTGATCTAACAGGTAATGAACCAAAGGTCCAGCTACCATACCTGCACCTAGTACTAACGCTTTCTTCTGCATTTTTTCCTCCTTAGATGTATTCATTAAGATATTGATAATCAGGAGTTAATTCTCCCTGATGAAGGATCATTGCTCGCCTGATGGGAGGGGGCAATTCGATATCTTCGAAATCCTTTGAGTAGTCGACGCTTGCGATATCGGGTATGAATTGTTTCAGTATCTCACTAAAGTATCCGGAAGAGTCCGCCGGAAATTCACATGGCAAATTATCCACGGCCATGATGACCGGACCCTTTCCTTTATAACCTACAACTGCGTCTTCAGTATCGGGATCGTAGACGAAAACGGGGTCACCGGGATCGGTGGAATCGATAGTTATTTCTATCGCGCCTTGAATATCACAACTGATATCACCGATAACCTTGAGCTTTGCCCCCTCTCCAGAAGCATATAATTGGTTAGCTTCTTTCTTCGTGATCAGGCGAGGATATTGTTCTTCCCAATAAATAGCATTTATGAGCAGTGAAAGACGAGGAAGATATTCGTTGAAGCGGGATTCGTACCTCTCTGGATTTTGAAAATAATCCCTAAGCTCGAAGCCTTCATCCGGGGATTTTGTTTTAACCAAATCGCTTTCCTTAAACACTACCTTGTAAATGAAATTATCAGTAGCGGCACTCATATCCATGTCCAGAAGTTCCTTGGCTTCAATCTCCATAACCGGTAGAAGATCCAGAATCTCCTGGGCCCCTCGGGAAACATGTCCATAACCAGCTATACCTACTGTTAAAGGTACTAAATCAGGATTCAGCCCCTCCTTCTTTATTTTGCGGCCCACCTGCAACAGGTGCTCTTTAGCATCAAATAGTGAGGAATACTCGTGGGCGCTTTTTACTTCCGTGAACGGAGTATTTACGCCCTCCCATTCCAGTCTTTTCCCCAGGGCCCAAAAACTATCTATCATCCCTGCAAGCCCGGCATAACGGCCAAATGCAAGCAGCCTCTTTCCCTCGGAATCGGTAATTTTTTCATAATCGATCAACTGACAGCCCTTGTCTATCAACTCCCTCAACATTGGCATATTATACTGCTGACCCTTTATGGTGTGTGAAAAAAACAGATAAGTAGTTCCAGCTTCAAATTTCTCCTGTTTTATCTCCTTGATAGCCAGCACTACTGGAACATCAGCGAGGTCTTCAACTACTTCAGCGCCAGCTTCTACATATTCCTGGTCTTCAAAAACTCTAATGGGTGAGGACTCGACTACAGAATGTACTCCATAATTTTCTGAGAGCTCTTTTACATGCCGTGGGGCAAGGGGCGTCCTTCTTTCCCACCTATTTTTCTCCTCCTTTTTAATTCCAATTGTCTTTGCCAAACCTATCACCACCTTAATTAAGCAATATGTATCTCGGTTCTGAGAAAAGTTATCGGTAAACTGGTAGAACCAATTATCCATACCATATTATACGATCTACTCATACTAATCAAGAAAAGAGAGCCGTTAACAGAAAAAAACAAAGCTTGCACCGCTATTTTGCGGCCATGTTAGCATGTAAAGTATTTAAGCTGCCGTTTGTCGATAAACGTTTTTATCCATTGGTACTTATCTTGCGCTACCTCATGCTCTCGGAAACTGTCAGGGTTGACAATCAAAAGGGTTTACGGCTTTCACCAAGTTAAAAGTGCATGTTCTATTACGAAGGACTCAGGAAAGCAACGAGATGAAAGTTCCTCGGAAGGCGCGAGGACTAACACAATCGTGAAATCTTCGCAAACAAAGGAGCAATACAAAATCCTTACTTGTTACTGTAAACAACCTCACCTTCGACGAAAGTCATCTCCACGTTCATGTCCTTTATCTTTTCAGGGTTCTTTATGGGATTCTCGTCCAAAAGAACGAAATCCGCATATTTTCCAGGTTCAATTGATCCAATCTTATTCTCGGTTCCCTCGACGTAAGCGGCGTCCAGAGTATACGCCCTTATTGCTGATTCAGGACATAGTCTCTGGGTATCAAACGGAGCGTTCACCGCCCAATGAATACCAAACAAAGGACCAAAAGGCATTCCATCGGAACTAAACGATAGCGGAACGTCCCTATCTTTAAATACCTTAAGTTTATTCAGCTCAGGCAACCGCTCCTTACCAAATCTCTCTTCATACATAGTACCCGGTTTACCCCACTTTCCAATGAAGTTAGGTTGCATCGAAGCAATTATTCCCAGTTTGGCCATCTTCTCTATTTGCTCGTCGCTGGGCATCTCACAGTGCTCGATTCTATGGCGCAACTTATTCTCATCTTCGCTAACAATTTCTTCCATGCAACTGATCACCTGGCCGATAGCGCGGTCTCCTATGGCGTGTATTCCCAGCTGAATTCCGTTGCGGTCTGCCTTTTTCATTAAACCAAGCAACTTTTCGGTGTCCCACATCGACATGCCAGTATTATCCGGCTCACCTTTATACGGTTTGGATATCCAAGCCGTCCTCGAACCAATCGAGCCGTCAGTAAAAAGCTTCAACCCCCCTATCCGAAGCCAATCGTCGCCAAAACCCGTTTCAAGACCTAAATTTACAGCCTGATCGAGATAGTTCTCGGTAAAATATATTCGGGAATGTACCCTTAACTCGTCTCGATCGTTCAAGCGCCGATAGGCACCGAAGTAATTACCAAATTCGCCTGGATCCACAACCATCTGATTAATCGAAGTCACGCCTTTCCGATGAGCCTGGTTTACAGATTCTCTGAGCGCGTCCGTTGCCTCTTTCACGTCCGGCGCAATGGCTTGTTTCACTTTCAGAGACGCATTTTCTGAAAATATACCCGTGAACTCGCCATTTTCTGTTGCAGCGCCCTCGGTGGAGGGATCGATATTCAGTTTGTCTATACCCCGGCTATTAACAACAAAAGTGTGCATATCGACTCTCTGAAGAGCAACTGGCCTATCCGATACCACCCTGTCCAATTCTTCCCGCGTAGGAAACTTCTTATCGCCAACCCAGTCGCTCTCATCCCAGCCCATCCCCAGTAGCCATTCACCAGAACCTTCTCTGTCCTTTGCTCCCCTGACCATCTCTAAAAGTTCCTTTTTAGAGGAAGTTTCACTCAAGTCCACGTAGAACAACTCATATAATCCAATGTCCAGAAAATGCACGTGATTATCGACAAACCCGGGAAACATGGAACCAGCACGCGGATTTATCACCTCGGTTTCCTGGGTCTTAAGCTCAACCAAATCCTCCTTACTTCCTACCAAATCAATTTTCCCGTCCGTCACCCCTACTGCCTCTACCACCGGGCTGTCAATATCCATCGTATAAATCGAGGGTCCATAAATTAATTGATCCAACTAAATTACCTCCCAGATAATTCGGTACTTATATTACCAAGAAATTTTGTTAATAGAATGCGCAATTTGGTTATCGTTCTCTTCGCAAGCGAGGATCAAGAATGTCACGGAGACCATCGCCGAGCAGATTCACACCCAGAACCGTTAAAGATATAGCCACACCAGGAAATATCATTATCCACGGAGCAGTCCAGATATAAGACCGACCTCTACTCAATATAGAACCCCAACTTGGCGTAGGTGGCTGCGTACCTACTCCCAAAAAACTAAGAGCTGCTTCAATTAAAATAGCCGATGCTACACCCATGGTTGCAATTACCAGGACAGGTCCCAGGACCTGAGGGAGGATATGACGGACAACTACCCTGATTCGAGACGAACCAATTGCCCTGGCGGCTTCGACAAAATCCTTTTCTTTGACAGTTAGAGTCTGACCCCGAGTAAGCCGACAGGTATAAGTCCAGTAAGTAAAACCAACGGCAATAAAGATATTTATTAAACCTGGGCCCAGGGCTGCCATAATACCCAGCGCGAGTATCAATGGCGGAAGAGAAAGCATTATATTGGTCAATCCCATTATCAGATCGTCTACCTTCCCTCCAATAATTCCAGCGGTCAAGCCAAGAATAGTGCCAATCAAAGTATTAATACTCTGAGCCACAAGGCCAACCATAAGAGAGATCCGAGCCCCAAAAATTATCCGGCTCAACAGATCTCTGCCCTGTCTATCCGTACCCAGTAGAAATTTGCCCGACGGGGGTTCCAAAGAATGAAGCAAATTCGCGTCTTTCCAAGGATGATAAGGGGCAATAAAAGGAGCAAAGATGGCAACTATCACCACAAACAACGTTATGACCGTGCCGGCAAACAGCAATGGATTGTTCCCAATAATGTGTAATCCATCCTTTAGTTTGTTCATTATTTCCTCAGTCATACCTTATCCTCGGATCAAGATAGGCGTACATGACGTCCACAAACAGGTTGATAAAAATGAATGTAACCGCAAATATCAAAATACAGCCCTGAACGGCCGGTATATCGCGCCGAAGTATGGAGTTTACAATCAAATTTCCCAAACCGGGCCAACTAAAGACCTTTTCTACAACCACAGTATTGGCAAGCATTGTACCCATTTGCAGGCCAGCGATTGTAAGTACAGGCAGAAAAGCGTTCCGAAAAATGTGCTTCGACTGAACGAAATATTCAGATAACCCCTTAGATCGCGCCGTCCTCACATAGTCCTCCGAAACAACATCCAGAACGGACGCCCGGGTTGTTCTTGCCAAAAGAGAAACCATGGGGATACCCAGGGTAACTGCAGGTAAAATGTAAAAACTCACTCCTCCTCCACCAAAACCCGATGCGGGCAGGAACCGAAATATGACCGCAAATAAATACATCAACATCAAACCTATCCAGAACCTGGGAACGGAAATCCCTAGTATGGCAAAACCCATGGAAAATAGATCAGTATATGAACCATGCCTCATCCCCGCGGCGAAACCAAGCAATATGCCCAATATCGTAGAACCCAGAGCAGCTATTCCGACGAGAGTCAATGTTGCAACCAGCTTGTTGGCCAAAAGGCTAGACACGGGGGAATGTGTACGGTAAGAAGTACCGAGATTTCCCCGAAAGAGATTAGACAAATACTTAAAATAGCGTATATGTATAGGATCACCCAATCCCCACTTCGCTCGAATGTTTTTAATCATCTCTTCGCCCGCACCCTTTCTCGAGGCGCCAGAAAGGATCGCCGCGTCCCCCGGAAGAATATTTAGCAGGAAAAACATAATAGTCAATAGAACTAGAAGGGTAGGAATAACCTGGAGGAGTCTTCTAGTAATATAAGAAATCATAAGAAAAAAGACACGGGGAGATAACTACGACCATCCCCCCGTGCTAACTCCTTAATTAATTGATTATGATCTTGGACTTTGTTCGGCCACCCAGAGTTTATTCAACGGTTGATAAACCATATCCTGGGGCGCAGCTACAACACCATGCAGCCACGGTTGATGAATACCAACTGCTTTGTTGTAGTTAAAGAACCAAGCGGGAGCTGCTTCCTTGACAAATGCGTCCGCTTGTTGAATGAGCTTTTTTCTTTCTTCAAATTCCGTTTCTTTCATCGCCTTCTCAATGATCTTATCGAATTCTGGATTACTGTAATTGAAGAAGTTACCGGAAGCACGAGGCGTTTCCGACCAGAAAACTTTCATATAAGAAAGCGAAGTGATCTCGCCACCGTTGGACCAGATGAATGCATCAAAGTCACCATCGAAGACCTTCTTTTCAAATGTAGCTCCATCTAACAGCACAGGTTTGATCTTGAACCCGACCTTGTCCAGGTACGGCTTGATAGTTTCCACCATTGGAGTACCCCAAATAGGGTGGTCGCCACCAATTATCTCAATCTTAAGAGGATTGTCCGACGTGTACCCGGCTTCTTCCATCAACTCTTTTGCTTTCTCCGGGTCGTAACCATATGGTTCCAGGTCCGGATTATAGGCTGGCGAGGAAGTGGGGAGCCAACCAGCGGCTGGGTATGCCTTACCCGCAGCTAGCTTTTCGATGATTAAATCCTCGTCTATCGCGTAATTAAATGCCTGACGTACGCTTTTGTCCTGGAACTTCTCTAAATCCATATTGAAAGTTACGTTCCTCGTCCACAGTTCGGCGGTTTCGACCAGCAACTCACTGTAGTAGACATCCTTTTTATACTGCGCGTAGTTAGAGGGGTAAACTATATCAAAGTCCAATTGCTCCGATCTGAAGGCTGCCACTCTTGCAGGGGCCTCGGACATTATCTTGAACACAATCTTGTCCAGATAGGGACCGGTTCCATAATAATCTTCGAACTTGGTTACCGTGACGCTGGAACCCCTATTCCACTTCTCGAACTTAAATGGACCGCAGCCAATGGGGTTATTTGTAAATTTATCACCGACCTCTTCGACAACTTCTTTGGGAACTATACCCGCGTTGAAGTTGGAGCCCCCGGCCACGTTGTATAGGAAGTTGGGCTGTAGGCGGGTTAGCTTTATTCGAATTGTATAGGGATCGATAATCTCTATTCCGCTTATGTGTTCTGCCTCACCATTTGAAAAGGCTTTGCTCCCTTCTACAAATTTAAATAGATCAGGAGCCACCGAAGCCACTTCTGGGTCAACAAGACGTTCGTAAGTATACTTTACGTCAGATGCTGTCACTTCCGTTCCATTGTGGAACTTGACGCCTTCTCTCATATAAAAAGTATAAGTCATGCCATCTTCTGAGACAGCCCATTCATTAGCGACTCCAGGTACTATCTCCAAGCTTTCTGGATCGATCTTTACTAAGTTATCGAAAATCGCCCTGTAGACCAGCGTGGATTGGTTCCTGTTGGAGTGAGCAGGATCAAGTGAAGTAATTGAGCCCTGGTACGGCGCGGGGAAATTTACCGTGCCGCCTTTTCTTACTTCCTCGTCTGCACCAAAAACAGCAAAACTAGCAAAACTTAACGCTAAAACCAGCAAGAAAACAAGGAAAGTCTTTTTATACATTCTCAACCTCCTCAAGGTACGATATATTGAGTTTAACCGAAATTAGTTGAAAGACTCGACTTTTTACCACCCCCAAGTTTATAGTGTGTAGAATTCTGAACATATTTTCTGGAATTCAAATTAAAAAAGAATATCCCATACTAAATATGATAACAAAAATCAGGTTATATTATCAATAGAATTAAATAACGAGAAACTGAGTAGAAAGTTTGAAACAGATTGCTATGCCAGTTTTTTTCAGTCCCTTTGACAACGGAAAGAGCAATAGTGACGTGGTTACACGCCGAATACAAAATAAGACAATTCCATCCGCTTCTTGCAAGTGAAGGTTAACCGTAGTAATTTTACCCAAGTTAAGTGTTTTTGATTGTACCCTGAACCCATAAATATCTGAACAAGGAAAACTTTGATATGACACGGCTATGAAAAGCCTTCGCGGTACTCTGGGAGCGCAATAATAGAACCGTGATAGTCAATGACAAAATCATTTAGGAGGTCGAGTATGGACTTAGCACTTGTAAACGTAGATCTCTTCGATTTACCAAGTAAACAGGCTTCGGAAGCCTTAGGAATCAAAGACGGCAAAATTGAGATTTTAGGTAGTGAAAAGGAAGTACTGGATCACTGCAACTCCGACACGGAAGTAATCAATGGAAATGGACATCCCCTAATTCCGGGCTTTAACGACTCCCATACACACTTCGCCAGCATGGGCGTACAAATGTCCGAATACATTGACCTTGGCACTGTGCCGTCCAAGGCAAAACTATTACAAAAGGTAAAAAAAGACGCAGAAGACAAGCCTAACGGTACGTGGATAATCGGCTTTAACTGGGACGAGAGCAAATGGAGTGGCGATCGTGAATTTATGAGAAAGGAAGAGCTGGACAGAGTCGC
>CAZTJJ010000023.1:1415-2633 GCA_964614065.1 uncultured Thermotogae bacterium | reverse complement strand
AGAAAATTACCTGCGTCACCGCATCGAACATGCCGAGATGACATCCCAAAGAAACGTGGACCGATTAAAAGAGCTGGGTATGATAGCGTCCATGCAGCCGAATTTCATCGGTGAATGGGGATTGCCTGGCCAAATGTATGAGGACAGATTTTCCAAAGAACAAGTAAAGGTGCTCAACCCGATTCGCTGGATGGCAGACAAAGAGATTCCCATATCCTTTGGGTCAGACTGCATGCCATTCGATCCTTTCTACGGCATACATTCCGTGGTGAACACTCCTTACGAAGCCCAGAAAATTTCCCCCGAACAGGCACTTCAATTTTATACCAGTGGAGCTGCTTTTGTAGAATTCAAAGAATCGGAAAAAGGAGTTTTGAAGCCAGGAACTGTAGCTGATCTAACTCTTCTGGACGGCAATCCCATGGAAAAACCGGAAGAAATAGAGTCTATGAGACCGGAGATCACGGTCTTTGACGGAAAAGTAGTATTCCAGAAATAACCCCTGAATCCGTAAAAGACAGGGACAGCATTACTAACTGGAGTGGGTAAAATGGAGAGAACAAAAGTCGACTTCCTAAAAGGGCACATGGGCGGAAACGAGATTATATTGCTCGACGGCCGTCAGGTTCCGTCAGGTAAAGAAAGACAATCGGCAGCCTCTGCCCTGAAACCTCCAAACATTCGAGGACACCAGGCTGGATTTCTTCATCAGGGAAGCGAGAAAAATCAAATCCGAGCCAAGATCGTGAGCGTCACCGGTCTGGACTTTCTGAGCATGTGTGGTGGTCTTACCCAGGTACTGGGAAAAGCAATGGAGGAGGACGATTTCGCCGATAGATACTCCATTACCAAAGAAGAACCTATAACAGATCTCACTCTACTCACCGACGCAGGTCCCATACCGCTGAGGCTAGAAATTGAAGATGGAAAGGTAGTCAAAACAGAGACTACAATGAATTCCTTCGTGGAAGAAAGCTACAGGATAGGAGTTGAAGAAACCAGGATCGCTGGAGTGAACGCTTACAAGGTGGGAGAAGCTCTCTGCGTGGAATTTGACGAGATCAAAAATGGGTTTCCGGACCTGGATTTCGATGAACTCGAAGAGGAGGAATTCGCACTCTTAGAGAATATACAGGACGAGTTCGTAGCGCAATTCTTTTCACAATCGGTAAAAGAGAAAAAATCAAAGGGTAGAACCTTCGCAATTTACGACCGCCA
>CAZTJJ010000023.1:0-1315 GCA_964614065.1 uncultured Thermotogae bacterium | reverse complement strand
TTGCCAGGGGCGTCCTCTGGCTGTAAAACTACAACCGTATCGCAACTTTTTTTGCTTGTATATACAGAATCAAAAACATTCCTAGCTTAGATAACCAGATCTAACCTCTAAAACTTGCCTGCGACGGAAAGTGTCATACCATCATATCGGTGATTCCGTTGGCGCTGTTCTTTAGATCAATCTATCTGGGGTGGTTTCTGTCGCTCGTATACGCCCTGGCGCTCTATCTATCCGACAGGTACAAAAAGGAATCTCTGATTACTGTAGGAATTGCCTTCACAGGTGGAGTACTGGCAACGCTGCTGGTCGGGTTTTTACATAATATACTGCCCATGATTGCCAGATCCACATATAGTGCCAATCTTCTGTCCAACGTGTACGACTCCTTCGTCAAAGCTGCTATTCCCGAGGAAATCATCAAACTCGGGGTCTTCTTCCTCACCGCCTGGACCTTCAAGCTGGAGGATTTCTCCGAAAGGTTTGACGGAATACTGTACATGGGGATGATCGGCGCCGGCTTTGGAGCCTACGAGGATTTCGCTTACATCTTCAGCCATACTTTCGAACAAATGGGAGCTGAGAGCAACGCTGCGGTCAACGCGTTTCAGTTTATAACCTGGCAGAGAGCTTTCCCGGGTCATATTTTAATAAACTCCATTAGCGGATACTTTCTGGGTTGTGCAAAGTTCGAATCCAGGCAAAAATCCATGCATAAATTGATCGGCGCCGGACTTTTAGTCGCGATTCTCCTCCACGGGTTATTCAATCTGGCGGGTTCAAGCGGAGGAACCGGGTGGCTAATAATCTACGTGCTGGCACTGGGCAGGTTATTTTTCTTTCTGCGGGACAGACTCCTGGATCGCTCTCCCTACAGATTGATAGAACAATTCACAGAAGACAGCAATTTATACAACTGGCAGCTGATGGAAAACTGGGAAAGCAACAGATCTATTGAGACCTATTCGAGACTGTACAACGAAGAGAGCTCAACCTCTATCGGGTTTTTCCCTCTTGTTATCTCCATCTTTGTCCTCTATCCAGTAGCAATAAGCGGAATCTACTACATCAACCTAATGATCTCTAGACTGTTGCCCTAACCTAACTGAACCCGCCGGGCATAGATGAATTTTCTTCGGAATCGCTTACTGACCCCCGCCGGACAACGATAGCCTGACCTCCATAGGTTCGAGAGGTTGACCTTAGGCAATAGGGCCGCTTATAATATCGTGCTGAAACGATCTGTAAAAGCTCGAGCAATTCGCCGGCGTAGCTCAGTGGCAGAGCGGCTGATTCGTAATCAGTAGGTCGGTGGTTC
>CAZTJJ010000022.1:0-20794 GCA_964614065.1 uncultured Thermotogae bacterium | reverse complement strand
ATGAAGATTTGTACTTTTTCTTAAGTTCTTTGGTTACTGCTTTTCTTTCGCTCAATGCTAACCTCACTTTGGCCTCCTCGGAGAAGTTAATTAATCTCCAGAAGACACTATACTTTAAAATCTCTTCAAGTACATAATTAATGTGAGGCAACGTATAGGTTTCGAGTACATTTATTATGAGTCAATTCGGGGTGCTTGATAAAATACAAAAAGAATGATACCCTAAATTTATAGGAGCGTCACAGTAATTATCTTATATCTCTGTCGAACGGTGGAGGAGGTGAGAGCGAAACATACGTTAACAGTATTTTTAAACAATAGGTAATGGTGGCGTCATCGTTCAAAAGAGGGTGTCGGTGGTTAAAAAGCACTTAATGTCCTGTCTTTTAAATTCAAATTGAAGTGGATTTCCAAGGAGGTAGGAAGAAACCATGAGAAAATCAATTGGTATTTTACTGGTAGTTAGCCTTGTTCTTTCGTTGTCAATATTCGTTGTCGCTGAAGATGAGCATACCGGAGCCTGGGTGGACGAAGTGATAATCACCAGAGAGGGGAGCAGGGGAGCAGCTATTCAAAAACTTGAATCCGGCGATATCGATATCTACGGTCACGACATACTTGATCCCGAGTTATTCAATCGACTTGAAAGTAATCCCGACATTGATTACAAGATGGTCAC
The DNA here is from genome assembly GCA_964614065.1 of uncultured Thermotogae bacterium. Taxonomy (GTDB): domain Bacteria; phylum Bipolaricaulota; class Bipolaricaulia; order M55B111; family M55B111; genus M55B111. Next base: position 20,115 of record CAZTJJ010000022.1, on the reverse strand, counting down.
GGGGGGTTCAAGCGAGTTTCTGTTCAACATATCGGGGCCTGAGTTTGAAAATGGTAAATTTAACCCCTTCTATTCCGCCCGATTCCGGGAGGCAATGAACTGGATAATCGACCGTAATTATATTGTTAACGAGCTCCTCGGTGGCCTGGGATATCCAAAGTGGACTCAATTTATGACCACGGGGCCTGAACACAGAGATAGGTATCCGGAATTGGTCGAAGAGGTTGAGGAGTACTATTCCTACGACCTAGAACGTGGTGAGGAAGTAATCACTGAAGAAATGCAGGACGTGGGAGCAGAACTAGTTGACGGAACATGGTATTACGAGGGTGAAGAGGTTGAAATTACCTTCCTGATACGTTCCGACCTGGATCCATACCCGGAAGCGGGGGATTACTTCGCCAACCAATTAGAAGATCTTGGCTTCAAAACTGAAAGGTTGTATCGGACTGGAACTGAAGCTTCACCTATTTGGTTAGGCACCCATCCTCGCGAGGGAAAGTGGCAAGTGTATACGGGTGGCTGGTCTCAACCAAGCATATTTAGAGACGAAACACACAGCTGGAACCAGTTTAATACGCATAGAATTATGGGCGTCCCTGTATATACCTACTTAGAAGAGTACCTCGAAGACTGGTCGGAATTCGACGAGACAGCTAGAAAGCTGGCCTACAAAGAATTCAGTACCATGGAAGAAAGGCGTGAGCTAGTCGAAACCGCTCTCTGGGGCGCGAGAGAATTCTCCAATGACATCTGGCATATTGAAACTGCAGGGGTAATCCCTTACAGGGAAGAGCTGGAACTGGTTTTAGACCAAGCAGGCGGAATGTCATCCCAGTGGCCACACACAATCCACTTCCAAGAGGACGGAGAGCCCCAGCCCGGTGGAACTGTAAATCTAGAGCTGCCAAACATTATGGTAGACCCCTGGAACCCAGTAGGCGGTTCGTCATTTACTTATGACATGCTGGTGACCCGCGATACCCTGGGAGACGGTTACGCCGGTTACATGGTGGACGCTAACACCGGCTTATACAGAGCTCACCGCTTGGACCATGCAGAAGTCTACGTGGACAAGGACCTTCCAGTTGAATCAACGTTAGACTGGGTAGAATTGAACAAAGTTGATAAGATCAAAGTGCCGGAAAACGCTTGGTCCGACTGGGATGCGGAAACACAGGAGTGGATAACAGTAGGCGAAGACGAAAGATTTGAGGATGAAGAGGAAGTAACCGCGCTGAGAAAATCAGTCGTCTACTACCCATTAGACCTCTGGGAATTGCCCCTACACGATGGAAGTACTGCATCTATTGCTGACTTCTTGATGGGGATGATTGTGTTCTTTGACCGGGCCAAGGAAGAAAGCTCAATTTACGACGAGGGAGTTGTCGCCGGCTTCGAAGGCTGGCACGACAACTTTAAAGGCGTAAAGATAATTTCAGAGAATCCGCTTGTCATAGAGACTTACTCGGACCAGTGGTATCTGGATGCCGAACAGAATGTCTCAGCCTGGTTTCCAACCTACGGAACGTACGATTGGGTTGGTTTCTGGCACATGATAACGGTAGGAGTGATGGCCGAAGAGGATAACGCGCTGGCGTTTACCGAAGACAAGGCTGATAAGCTCGGCGTGGAATGGATGGATTACACCAAGGGTCCGAGCTTGGACACTCTGGAGGAATACCTAACAGAAGCCAAAGAAGAGGCCTACATCCCCTACGAACCAACGTTAGGTGACTACCTTACAGAAGACGAAGCAATGGTCCGCTGGAATAACCTCGAAGACTGGTACGAGGACAAGGGACACTTCTGGGTAGGTTCCGGCCCACTGTATCTGGAAGAGGCCTATGCCGTAGAAGAAGTCGTAGAGCTAAAACGCTTCGAAGATTACCCCGATCCGTCCGATCAGTGGCTATTCATGTTAGAAGGAGAATAGCGAATAGAAATCGCTCAAGACAAGCTTAACTGTCCGGGGGTGATTGACTACCGGTCGATCACCCCCGTCTTTTAACAACATTTGAGGGCAATGCGGTAAAGATAACCCATGAAACGAAACTTATTAAACATAAGCAAACACATGCTGTTCAGAGCAGTAATTCTGTTTATTACGGTTGTAATAGGCATTTATATCGTAATCTTTGTCGCTAACATGGGCGGAGAAATAGATCAAATGCGCCGGGATCAGATTAGGTTTGAGGTAACACAACGAATCTATTCCAACCCGGACTATCAGGGGATGGAGAGGGAAAAGGTTAAAGATATAATCGAGGACAATATAGAGCGTCGCTTTGAATTATATGGATTGGATAAACCCTTTCTACAACGAAGCTTTAACTACTTACAACAGGCAATCTCTCTCACTCTGGGACGCTCGGAGCAGATAACCAGCGACTCCGGATCAAGGATGGTACGGCGCGTTCTGCTTGAACGGCTTCCTCCAACTTTGCTACTCTTTGCCACGGCCGATCTCCTGCTTTTCTTTATCGGTATCTCCGCTGCCCTGTATCTATCACAGCGTTACGGTAGCCTGTTGGACCGCATAGTTATAGCTCTTGCCCCCACTTCTGCAGCACCAGGGTGGTTTTACGCCCTATTCCTTATACTTATATTTGCCGGGGTGTTGGGTGTGATGCCGTGGGGGGGTATGGTGGTTGCACCCCCACCTGATAAGCCATTTATATACGCACTTAGTTTATTGAGGCACCTAACCCTTCCGGCTGTCGCAATATTCCTTGGTGCGATTTTTAGAAGCATCTACGGTTGGAGGACATATTTTCTCATCCACTCCAAGGATGATTACGTAGAGATGGCAAAAGCAAAGGGGCTCTCTTCCGGCTCGATTCAACGGCGCTACATCCTGCGTCCCTCTCTCCCCTATATCGTCACCCAGTTTCTGTTGATCATGATTACCATGTGGATGGGTCAGGTGGTCCTGGAGCAAGTAACCAACTGGCCGGGAATCGGGTCGCTATTTATTCAGGCAATAACTCTCAACGACACCCCGGTAATTGTCGGCGTTTCGGTCATATACGCCTATCTGTTGGCTACTACCGTCTTCTTGCTTGACTTCATCTATGCTATAGTCGACCCCCGAGTCCGCGTAGGCGAAGGTGGGAGGAAATAATCATGAACAGCTGGCGGAAGAAGTTAAAGAATGTTACTCGATATCCGTCGTTGATAGCAGGCATTATAATTCTTCTCGCACTAGTAAGCCTTTCTATCTATGCCGTGACCACGATACCTTATCAAGAGGCCATAAGGCTCTGGAGAGGTGGTGGCGAGCTCGTAGAGAAGAACCCAAGACGTGCACCCCCAGCGTGGTTTGATTGGTTCACCGCCGGCCGTCTCCCGCGAACTTTCTCGGTAGAAGAGGAAGATGGTACAAAAGTCGTCACACAGACCGATAACGGCAAAAATGTCAAAATCACCCTCCCCTTTGAATACGAATACGACGGTTTCCCTAGCGAGATCAACCTATTTCTTGATCTAAACAGCAGGGATCGTATACCTATTAAGGTAAGCTGGCTTACCCCTGAAGGAGACGAGATTACCCTCACTGAAAGTAAAACCATCCGGGGATCCGGCTCCTACTATATCTCTCAGGATATGCGGCTGAGGATGAAGTTAGGAGAATCACCCAATAGTGGACTCTTTTCCGCGGATGATTCATCAACCGACAGGCCAATAAAGGGGTGTTACGGACTTGTAGTTGAAAGTGAAATTCCAGAGGACACGGACCTGGATTCAAAGCTAGTAGTCTACGGCCAAGTACATGGCCTTGCCGGCACCGACCACCGACGGAGAAACTTAATGGTTGCGCTTCTCTGGGGAGCTCCCATTGGTCTTGCATTCGGAGTCTTAGGTTCAGTGGGTGCCTACGGCTCTACTTTCATCCTCGCGGGGGTGGGGACCTGGTTTGGGGGGGTTATCGACTCAGTATTCCAACGACTAACCGAGTTGAGCATGATACTGCCGGGACTGGTCTTGTATGTCATGGTGGGGCATTTTCTCTCCCGCAGTCTTTGGATTTTACTTGGAATGGTTATACTGAAAAACATCTTTAGCGCAGGCATGAAGACATACCGCTCAGTATACCTGCAGGAGAAAGAGTCCTCATATATAGAAGCTGCTCAAGCTTACGGTGCAAGTAACAACCGAATTATTTTTCACTATCTTCTTCCGCGGGTGGCCCCGATGCTCCTTCCCAGTTTTGTAAATGCAATTCCAGCTTTTGTCTACCTAGAAGCAACGCTTGCCGTCATTGGCTTGGGGGACCCAGTCCTTCCAACCTGGGGAAAAATAATATACGACGCTCGGGTAAATGACGCCCTGTATATGGGTGACTATTACTGGATGATTCTTCCAGCTGTTTTACTTATGCTTACTGGTTTCGGTTTCGCCTTGATTGGATATACAATGGATAGAGTTGTGAACCCTCGCCTCAGGGAACGGTGATAATATCAAGTTGGTAAATGAAAAGACGCTGCTAGACGTTAAAGACTTAACCCTGTACTACACGTCGGACAGGGGGCCTGTCCACGCAGTGGACGGGGTATCCTTCAAGTTGCCAAAAGGGCCGGCAACAGTTATCGTCGGCGAATCTGGCTGCGGTAAGAGTTCCCTCGCTCGAGCTGTTCTCCGGCTCCTTCCTAATAACGTCCACACCTATTCAGGTCAGGTGATCCTCGACGGGCAAAACACTATGAACATGAAGGATGAGCAATTTAGACAGGAGATGAGATGGACAAAGCTGGCAATGGTATCTCAGTCCGCAATGAACTCACTAAACCCCGTAATAAAAGTCGGAAAACAGGTGGCAGAGCCGTTATTCGTCCACAACATGGTTGATAGTAAAGACGAGGCAAGAGAGCTAGTCGAGGAAGCATTTGACAGGGTGGGAGTTGCCAGAGACTTCTTAGACCGATATCCATTTGAACTTTCAGGGGGGATGAGACAGCGGTCTGTAATCGCTATGGCTCTAGTCACACACCCGGAACTCGTGTTTTTAGACGAACCCACGAGTGCGCTGGACGTCTTAACGCAAACAAATATTATGAACGCGCTAAAGCGGATAAAAAGTGAACTTGAAGTGACTTTTACGCTAATAACCCATGATGTATCTACTTCCAGCGAACTCGCCGAACGCGCCATGGTCATGTACGCAGGACACGTCGTAGAGATATCCGACGCCGAACATTTTTTCGGTGAACCCCTCCACCCTTATTCCAAAAAATTGATGGCCAGCATCCCTACCCTCCATGAGGACAAAGACTTAGAGTTTATCCCCGGCAAACCACCTGACCTAAGGCACCCCCCGGAAGGATGTCGGTTTGCAGCACGATGTCCCGCAAGATTCGATAGGTGTGACAAGGAGCCTCCCCTAGAAGAGGTCAAAAAAGGTCACAAGGTAAAATGCTGGTTACATACTTGAGGTGTTAAGATGGCTGATAACTCCCTGCTAGTTGCCAAGAACCTACAAAAATGGTACGAAGTGCGGAAGTGGGGCTTATTTCATGCCGGCTACGTTCAAGCAGTGGACCAAGTGTCGTTCGAACTCAACCGGCGAAAAACTACCGTATTAGTCGGGGAATCCGGGTGTGGCAAGACAACGTTGGCTAAAACGATAATTGGGCTGGAAAAACCTACGGGAGGAGAGCTTCTATTCGATGATAAACCTCTCCACGGTGACTCTAGTGATTTCAACTGGTTTCGTTCTCAGATGGGCTACATCCAACAGGATCCCTACGAGGCATTGCCTCCCTTTATGAACATACGCAGGATATTACTTGAACCACTTATCATTAACCAGGAAGGCAGCAAGAACGAGCGAGATCAGCAGGTCAAAGATGCTCTAACCGAGGTCAAGTTGACACCCGTGGAAGAGTTTCTCCCTAAATATCCTCATATGCTGTCAGGAGGGGAACAGCAAAGGGTTGTAATAGCTAGGGCGCTCGCGGTTGAACCCCAACTCTTAATGGCGGACGAACCAGTTTCGATGCTCGACCCTTCTGTGCAGGTAGAGATACTCGATCTCCTGCGAGAAATTCAAGAAGATTACAATCTTGCGTCCATGTACATAACCCATGATCTTTCCACCACCCGTTACTTCTCCCAATACGCGATGGTAATGTATGCGGGAAAACTCGTTGAAAAGGCACAGATCGATGAATTAATCCAACACCCACTTCACCCGTACCTTCAAGCCCTAATAAAGGCCATACCCGACCCCAAAGCCGAGAACGCAAAAATCATGATGGATGTCCCCCCCGGCGAACCTCCCAGCTTGCTCAACCCTCCAACGGGCTGCCGCTTTAGTCCCCGTTGTCCCGAAGCTATCGACGGAAAATGTGACAAAGAAGACCCTCCTGAATTCGAACCCCGTCCGGGGCACTACACAAAGTGCTGGCTTTACGAAGAGGATGAACAACAGAGCACGTAAGCTGATCTTTACTGGAGTTTTTTTGGTATCTGGGAGCTGGATTACACTTTTTTTAATCGTTCTTGGCCAACTGACTGTTGCTTTTCTGGTTAACCTGTTGCTGTACGTAACTTCCGTCTCGGGAATGTTCTTTGGATTTCTCGGAGTAGGTAATTACTTGCGGCGAACAAGAAACCGTGAGGACCGAGATGACCTAAACGGCTAGCCCCCATATCAAATTCTCTCTATGAGGAAACTTGACAATGACTAGGTGTCGCACGCCACTTCCCTCTCCAATGCTAACGTGAACCTTTTTCCCATAATTTTATCCGAGATACCCCTCCTCGCGGTAAGTACGTTTTTCAGCGAAAGGCAGGGTAATAACGGTTACCGGTGAGTCGCTGTGCTTTTTAACAGTATTCCCTCCACCTGCTAGGTTCATTGCACTTTTAAACGAATTACGGTAGCGCAACGTAAATTGTGCCCGCTTCCCTATGCAGGGGAAGCAGTTGGGATATCCTCTTCTATCGGCCGTATCTCTACTTGGTACAGGTCCTTCACTCCTGCCTCCTGTAGGACCCCGTTTACCTTCTCCCTAAGTCTGGGTCCAGCTGTAGTATCTACCGGAAGAGGCAGTGCCCTGCAGGTGGTTTAGTTCTTCTTCTACCTCGCTCATCTTTGCCCCCTTCTCTTCTCGGCCCGCTTTTTACCTCCTTCGGAGACACAGCCGACGTAGCGGATTCGCCTTCCCTCCTCCTCTTTAGTCCACTCCACTGCTCCCTGTTTATCAAACAGGCTCCTCTCTCCGTTATCTCTTCGATCCGCGCCTGAGAATACATACCCTTATCACTTTAAATTATTACTGAAAACTACCCAGCAATTATTGTTGAAAATTACTCACCCCAGAGGATCCGTTAAAGTTGACCAATTAGGTGTCAATTCGATACAAACCCAAGACACCGAAATTGATGAAGGAGAAGTGTTGAAGAGAGTGAAGAGATCTACGATCAAGTGCTTAAAGAATTGCGGAAACCGACCGATAAAGAACTAAGAGGAGTAATATGACCTCAATTGTAGACAAACACTACAAAGAAGACATACCGGTCAAACTAATGTGTGAGAAGGCAAGAGAGGACGAAGACCACCCTTACCAAGGCAGCACTTCCAACTTCTACGATCGGGTAAGGAAGATACGTAAAGAGGTAGAAAGCGAGGAAGACGCAGTAGTGCGGTTCGAAACCTTACCAGGGGAGCAACTGCAAGTGGATTGAGGAGAGGCAGTTATCGACTACGACGAAGACGAAGAGATAACTGAGTACTTCTTTACACGGTAAGGATGAAGTATAGCCGGTATATGTACGTGAAAGCAAGAGATAACATGAAACTGGAGACGTTAATCAATTGCATCCTCCACGCCCTCGAATATATAGGCGGTGTTCCACTGTCATTATCATTTGACAACATGAAAACCGTAGTTATCGAGGTCGAATGGCCTACCATGAAACCTTCCTTTATGTTCTCCCACAAGAATGGGTGATACCGAGAAAGTCGAAGGTCCCCGGATCTTCCGCGTGTTTGCCAAATTCGACCAAGCGAGTCTTCTACTCAGAAAGCTCCAGACTGGATTTAGGCAGTCTTTCCTTAAGTAGTTTAAAGTTTTGTTTGGCTTCCTTTCGTGCCTAAAAGCAGAGGACGAAGTCATCGGCAAACCGGATCAGCTTGACGTTGCGTTAATGCGGTTCTCAGGTTATTTCACATCAGAGAATTCTTTTCTAACTATTTGGAATCTGACTACCCCGCTGGGTGGCGACAACTCATTGCAGCGATCCTTAAACCTCGTGGTTGGAAACAGTATCGAAGAAGTAGAAAAGAAGGTAAAAGACTACGTTTTAAATAAGCGAAAGAAAGCTTGACAAATCGATTGTTTCTAGTGGTGAAAACGTTTACCAATAGATTTCAGGAGCTTTCGAGACAACCTTGACTTGTCCTGTGCTGGAAATTTGTGAACATTTCCGGACCTGAAAGTAAGAACCCCCGACGCCAATAAATTAAATGAACTATAACCATAGCTTGCTCGGTCGAGAACGAACAGTCCGTCTAAGTTTTTCTTTTCCATCAGGTTAGCTTTATCAGTTTTCAGGTCTTCTTCTAAGACAAAATCAACCAATACTTGAGAATCGTCTTTCAACTTCCCCAGTTTTCGCACGATATCCGGTGATTCCTTGATGTCTAGCCCTAGTTGTTTAGTTTGCTCCCGCTCGCCGAACTCCCTTCTTTCCTCTCGTCCCCAGTTATTTGAAAAACCTGCCATCAGGATAATATCGTAATCGGCAGCTTCTTCCATGACCATCAGATCTAGCTCACGAAGGTTATCCACAAAGAGTACTCCCACACCAGCTGGTGGCCGCTGATCCGTAGTGCCACTAATCAACAGTACGTCTCCACCCATATCTTTCGCCTGGCTGCCAAGTTGGTATCCTAAGTTTTCAACCACCCCTGCAGAAATATAACCGTACGAACGGAGCGAAGCTTCGTCGGGACCCGCAGTTATCAAAATCTTTTTCTCGCTGAATAACCCTTGCTCCTCAAAAACGTCAGCAATCTCGGAAATAACCTTATCAGGAACTACATCTAGTTGATCTGCTGCATCTTTCGTGTTTTTTGAAGATTCCTCTGGAGACAACAGATACATACCTCTATTACGGAGCTTAGCTAAATTGGCCTGGGTGACCTGACTTGTAAACAGGTTGCGCTTCATAGCTGGTACGATCAGGACCGGCTCACTAGTACCAGCAATGGCCTTGGCAAGAATACTATCTCCAATCCCGGAAGCGATTCTACCTATAAAATCGAACGAAGCGGGGGCAACAACTATTAAATCCCAATCTTCATCCACGCTGGCCTTATTGACTCCAGAACGATCGTCGATTATTTGGTTCATCTTGTCATTTTCAAAGCTCCGCTCGCCCAAATAATCGTGAGCCTCAGCGGACAATACAACTTGTACTTCCAAATCGAGTGCTTCCAGGTTGTTCACCAAATCCAGCCCAGTGTAGGCAGAGGTCGTGCCGGTAACGCCAAGCAATATCTTCTGACCATGATAAATAGCGTCATTCATTTGATAATAAACTAACTCCCTTAGAAAAAGAAATCAACTACCAGTTACACCAAACAAAGAACCCACCACGCGATTAAGTGGGTTTCACGCGGACCTAGAAAGGCCAAAATAGTTATACTCTATACTTTAAGGAGCATAGAGCTGGGGATCCCTCCTCGCAGCTTAGGTGTTATACCCTCCAAATACTGATTTTCGCGTACTTGTGTTGGTAACTTCTAGTAACAGTGCGGTAAATTACGTAAAGTTCAACTGTAATTGCGGAGATGACCAATTAATCGAGCAAAGAGCACGAATTAAAAAAATAACCCGAAACAAATAAAAACAGATGAAATTAGTCTGGATTTTTCCAATAAAATTTGTATAATTTTAACGATAGAAATATGGCATAAAAATGCTTATTATATACCCACCACGGGTCCGCCTAGGTTGTTCTAAGATTTGGTGTTTTGCTGCGGAGGTTAGCCTCCTTCCTCGCAGTTTTTTTCGCCAAATCATCATCTATACAACAAACCTGGGCGGGTCCAATTTCTCTCGCGTCTTCTTAAGAAGTTTTCAATCATTAATCAATATTTCTGTTTCTGCAACACTAGCAAAACTTACTTGCAGAAAACAAAAGTTGTGAATGTTAAAATCAAACTTTGCATGGCAACAATTTTTTGTTATTATATTCTTGATATAATTAGGAAACAGATTTTGAAAAGTAGTAAATTAAGTATCTTAGCCTGAAGATATTCTTAATTAGCTTGTAGCTCAGAACCAAAGAAAAAAGTAAGCCGGGGTAGATAAGGAATATAACTTTCTTGTATATAGAACGAAGTTTATAGACAAGTTTCAGTAGATTCACTAAATTTTTTTGCACATTTATTAAAACATTAGTTGGAGGGTGCTTGAGAGAAAGATAAAGGTTGTTTCATACATTACCAATATTTTACTCTAGTTGAACAAATTTTAATATGGTTAATTTCAAATTAACGCCGGGGGGAAGGTAAGCGCCAATTTAGGACAAATTTTTCGTTTCAAAGTTTGCACTCCTGAAGCTCTCTTTTTTATGATTTTCTCAAATATTTTGAATAGTTAATAAATATTTGGAGTACTGCATATTGATGAAACCGCTCGATTTTTACAGTAACGCGATATTATTTGTTTGTACGCAAATACTATCAATTATCAGGAAACCTCCTAATAATAATTTCGCGAGGCCAGCAACTGGTTTCACTATTAGCAGATTGTTTTATGTGCTTACCTTAAGATTCATCGAATGTTCAGAATTCGTATCTCTCATACTTAGAAATCGTCAGGAATTGAATAAAGCATTTTCTTCTACTCGGAGAGCTAAAGTCTCAATAAATGCTTAAACTATACAATATTTATTCCAGAGAGGTGGGCTAATGACCACGAAACAATTACAGACTGACGAAGTTAGAACCGTACTAAAAGATTTTCCACCAGAGGAGCGTTCGTTAATTCCTATTTTACAAAAAATTCAGACCCAACGTGGTTATCTTTCTAAAGGGATTATGCAACAAATTGGACATTACCTGGATACACCCCCAAGTAAAGTCTATAGCGTGGCATCCTTTTATGCCCAGTTTAGATTCAAACCGCTGGGAAAACACTTGATCAAGATATGTCACGGAACAGCATGCCATGTCAAAGGAGCTGAGACCGTTACAGAGACAGTGGAATCAGAACTGGGCATTACCATGGGTGAGACTACTGATGATGAGGAATTCACCATCGAAAGGGTTGCTTGTCTCGGATGCTGTAGTCTCGCTCCGGCAATGATGGTCGATGATACGGTTTACGGAAAGTTGACTCGGGATAAAATCAAGGATATTTTGAACAATTATATCGAGGAGTAGCCATGAAAGAAAATCTTGAAATCAGGGTTGGCTTTGCTTCTTGTGGAATCGCGGCAGGAGCCAGAGAGATCTTCGAGGAGTTAGAAGAGGAAGTAAAAAACAAAAACCTACCCGTCAGCCTGAAAAAGGTCGGCTGTGTCGGTATGTGCCATAATGAACCGTTACTGGAGCTGGAAAAGGGCGATGAAACGATCTATACCTATGGAAATCTCGAAAAAGACGACGTCAAGGCCATTCTTGAACAACATTTAGAGAAGGACAAGGAATACGAAGAGAAGTTAATTCCCGGAAGAGGCGAGTACGATTATTTTACAAAACAACATAAAGTAGTTTTACGGAATAGCGGTATTATAGATCCAGAAAATATCGACGAGTATATTGACAGAGATGGATATACCGCGTTAGAAAACGTCCTGAAACTTGATAGGAACGAAATCATCCAGTTAATCAAAGACAGTAAGCTCCGAGGGAGAGGCGGGGCGGGTTTTCCTACTGGATTGAAATGGAGCTTTGCCCGGGACTCCAAATCAGATAACAAATATTTCATTTGTAACGCTGACGAGGGGGATCCTGGGGCATTCATGGATAGATCTATTATTGAAGGAGACCCCCACGCTCTTCTGGAAGGCATGCTAATTGGTGCCTATGCAATCGGCGCTCAACAGGGTTACATATACTGCCGAGCGGAATATCCACTTGCCCTGAAACGCTTGAATATTGCTATAGAACAAGCTCGTAATAGTGATTTCTTGGGAACAAATATTCTGGGAAGCGATTTCTCGTTTGACATCCAGATAAGTAAAGGGGCAGGAGCATTCGTCTGTGGAGAGGAGACTGCATTAATGCACTCTATAGAAGGGGAGAGAGGAATGCCATCTCCTCGCCCCCCGTTCCCAGCACAAAAAGGGCTGTTTGGCCAGCCAACAAATATCAATAACGTTGAAACTTTGGCCAACGTCCCCTGGATCGTGCGCAACGGAGCCGAGAAATATCGACAAATAGGGACCGAAACTAGTGGTGGAACCAAGGTATTTGCCTTAGCTGGGAAAACCAAACGGGGTGGGTTGGTCGAGGTGCCAATTGGAACGACCTTGCGTGAGATTATCTTTGATATTGGCGACGGTCTTGAGGGCGGAAAGGAATTCAAAGCGGTTCAGCTAGGTGGTCCATCTGGCGGCTGCTTACCAGAAGATCAACTTGACACTCCCGTAGATTACGAAACTCTTACTGAGGCGGGGGCAATAATGGGTTCGGGCGGAATGATCGTTATGGGTGAGGATGATTGCATGGTAGACGTGGCCAAATATTTTCTAGATTTCACCCAAGAAGAATCCTGCGGAAAGTGTACATTTTGCCGCGTCGGGACCAAGAGAATGTTAGAAATACTGGAGAGGATCTCCAGTGGTAAAGGGGAGATGGATGACATAGACAAATTAAAGAAACTTGCACCAAAGGTAAAGCAGCACTCACTGTGCGGTCTGGGCCAGACCGCCCCCAATCCCGTCTTAACCACGTTGAGGTATTTTGAAGATGAATATAGCGAGCACATACAAAATAACAATTGCCCAGCGAAGGTTTGTCGAGACCTGATAACATTTACCATAACGGAAGATTGCGTTGGTTGCACTCAATGTAGCAAAGAATGTCCTGTGGACGCCATTGATGGAGAGCCCGGTAAGCTGCACGTTATTGATCAAGAAAAGTGCATCAGCTGTGGAACCTGTAAAGATGTCTGCCCAGTTGATGCAGTAGAGGTGGTTTGATGTCTAAAAAGTTATCCATTGAGATAAACGACGAATCATATCTAGTCGATTCCGGAATTTCCGTTTTGAACGCCTGTAGGCAGAACGATATTTTCATCCCTACACTATGCGAGCTTGAAGAGCTAGACCTTCCTTACGGAGGCTGCCGGCTGTGCCTGGTGGAGATAGAAACCTCGAACGGGACTGAAATTACCACTTCCTGCGATACACCCGTACAAGATGAGATGAAGGTCAAAACGGAAACAGAAGAAGTGCTGGAGGGCAGGAAAACTGCTCTTGAACTTCTGCTTTCTGAACATACTGGAGACTGCGTAGCTCCTTGTTCAATCGAGTGCCCAGCTAGTCTGGACGTTCAAGGCTACATTGCCCATATAGCTAACGGGGAGCCTATCGAGGCGGTAAAATTAATCAAAGAAAAGACACCGCTCGCCGTCTCCCTCGGTCGCGCATGCTTTGCCCCCTGTGAAGAACAGTGTAGACGCGACCTGGTAGAGGAACCAATGGCAATTCGTCAACTAAAAGAATATGCAGCGGAACTCGATATTCAGGACCCATGGACCCCAGAAATTGCTGATGAAACTGGAAAACACATTGCGATTGTTGGCGGAGGACCGGCGGGCTTAACTGCAGCATATTTTTTACGTCTGGAGGGACATTCCGCAACAATTTACGAAAAGATGGCCGAATTAGGCGGTATGATGCGATATGGTATACCTAATTATCGACTGCCGAACGACCTCCTTGCTCAAGAAGTCAATTGGATCCTGGACTTAGGGATCGACGTGGAGCTTGAAACAAAGATGGGTCAGGACCTGACTCTAGAAGAACTTCGGAACGCACATGATTCCGTCTTGCTGGCAACCGGAGCGTGGGAGAGTTGGAAGATACCTATCCCCGGGCACAAGCTCGACGGGGTAATGGGGGGAACAGATTTCCTAGTGGATCACGCCTCCGGAAAAGACGTAGAAGTTGGCGAAAAAGTGGCCGTAATCGGTTGCGGAGGATGTGCCATGGATACCGCAAGGGTTGCCAAGAGGCTTGGGGCCGATGTAACTGTCGTTTACCGAAGAACGGAAGAACAAGCTCCGGCTCCTGAAGCAGAAATTGAAGAGGCAAAAGAGGAAGGAATCAAGTTTCGGTTTCTGTTAAATCCCGAGGAGATACTCGGCAAAACCCAAGTGGAATCAATGATCTGTGCGAAGATGAAACTCGGCGAACCAGACGAATCAGGCCGACCAAAACCAATTAAAATAGAGGGTAAAACCGAAAAAATCGACTGTGATACAGTATTAATGTCAATCGGAGAAGCTCCAGAAGAAGATTTACTCCAAGACCAGGGCATCACGGTTGAAGATCATACAATCAAGGATCACGGGAAGTACCAAACTAACTTTGACGGCGTATTTGCTGCAGGAGACGTATCAATTGGACCATCATCAATTGCGGAATCCACCGGTCAAGGCCGTGAGGTTGCTTACTCGATCAATGCCTACTTGAACAACGAAATAGATCACTACGATCCCCCGCAAGATTTCCGTATGCCATTTGGCTACGTGCACCAAGATAAAAAGACCGAGGAAGATTTCATTGAGGAAGAGAAAAAATCAATGGTAAAGATGCCAAGCCGTGATCCGAAAACTCGAGTAAATAACTTTTCCCCGATCGAGCGTGGCTTTAGCGAAAGTCAAGCTATAGAAGAGGCAAATAGATGTTTGGAATGTGGCTGTTTGGATCGGTTCGACTGCAAACTTCGAGAGTACGCAGATCTCTATCACGCTAAACAAGACTTCTTTAAGGGAGAACTTCTTGAAGAAGAAATCGATGGTTCCCACTCGCACATCGTGGTGGATCCCAACAAATGCATACTTTGTGGAGCCTGTGTGAGAATAACAGAGGAAGTACACGGAGAAGGAGTACTACAATTTATCCATCGGGGCTTTTCAACGGAGGTAGCCCCTAAGTTCGAAAGTCCCTTGAGCGAGACAGACAGCGACCTGATCGGCGACTTAGCGGACCATTGTCCTACCGGGGCATTACAGGAAGTCGTAGCAGGAGAAAAACCTGGACCTTTTCAACCCGATAGAGAGGTAGAAACCCGGTGTCTTGGCTGTGGGCTTACCTGTCCAGCCGTAGTACAGTTCAAGGGGAACAGACCATTGCGAATGGTCCCCGCCAGGAAGTCAATATACGGTGGCCACTTGTGTGATAAAGGGAAATTTTTCGCGCTACCGGACTGGTCAAAGAAAATAGATCGAACTCAACGTAGAACCGATAGCTCTTGGAAAGACGTGGAGTGGACGGAAGTCCCTAAGATATTAACGAATAGACGCATAGATGTTCTTCTTGGTGTATCCACCACATCCGAAGAGGCAGAACTATTGAAGCAAATTGCATCTCAATCAGGTGGCAACATATCAACCCAATTCCCCCTCCCTTCTCGATCTAATATCGCCCTCCCGGATCTGGTTTCTGCCGAAGCAGTTTACGTTGAAGAAGACACCTATCGGCTAAGTCCAATTCTCAAACCTTTAGTGAAAAAAGCCGTGGGCGATGGCGCTCAACTTGTAAGCAAACTAACTAATCTCCCGTCCTACGGTGGCGTAGCCGTAATGATGCCGGAAGATGGGGGCAAGCCTGATAGAAGGATAATAGCGAGCGTCGCTGCCAACGGGAATGGCTTAGTTGAACTCCCTATTGACAAGAAGCTCGGTAGCGGAGAAGTCCTACTGATATGGGATCGAGTTCCAAATTTTGACGAAATAGACCTTGAATCCTATGAGTTGGTAGTAAATTTCACTCGAATACGGGAAGAAACAAGTGGAATCGACATGTTTGTTCCCATACGATCCTGGCTGGAAAAAGAGGGTACGGTGACGAACATGTTTAATGAGACCATTGATCTTTCCCCTGCGATGAAGAGTGACTTGATGAAAAATACAGACAGGCTCAATTACATACTGAAAGATATAATCTAGGACTCTATCCACACTGCGGCCAGGTCTCTCCGTGGTCGTAGTGTGGTTCTTTCCTATCCCTAAAGATTGTTCCGAATAGGCTTTGGGGATTAGTAACTATTTATACACAGGAGCTTTCCATCTCCCTTGCCCGATCCTGGATGGGCACTGGACGTGGGCGTTTGGCACAAGGATCATTAGTGGGCTTGGGTGCTCCTACGAGATCACTCTTTTTCTGTGGACCTATCCCAGAGAACAAAGAATAAGCCGGCTAGAGTCTTCCCATCTCTAATCTTTCCTTGAATAGCCCTCTGGAGCAAATCATTGACCGAAAAACTACGCACGACAAGCGTCTCGTCTTCTGGTGTTTCCTCCGCAGAAATGTCCGCTTCAACCAGGGAAGTAGCCTGGAAGATAGCCAGTACCTCGTCCGAGTAACCAGGAGATGTATAAAGCTCCACCTTCTTATCCAAATCTTCTGCGGCAAAGCCAGTTTCTTCAACTAGTTCCCTATGAGCACATTCTCTCGCGCTTTCCCCGGGCTCCAATGTACCCGCGGGTAACTCCCAAATAGCCTTGGCTATAGGTTGTCTGAACTGTTTAACCATCAGTATTTTATTACCTTCATTTTCTTCCAAGATTGGAATTATCACCACTCCGCCAGGATGATGTACGACTTCTCTTCGAGCTGTACGCCCTGAGGGAAGGCTAACTTTGTCCAGGCTAACCTCCAACAATTTCCCGGAAAACACGTCTTTGGAGCTAATTTGCTCTTCCAAAATACTTTCTTCTGTGTTACTCAATTTATACCATCCTTTATCTGTCTTAACATTAGTATAAGCAGGAAGGGTACAGCAGGAATTAATCTACAAAATTGTAACCTTTTTCTAAAGCAGCCCTATTCACATCTACAAACTTCTCTTTACCTAAATCCGTAAGAGTGAGTTCCATGCCGTTCATTAAGTCATCGAGATCTATGCCGTCGGTAAACCTGGCCCAAGAACCCAGAGCGACCATATTTATTACCTTTGTATTACCAATTTCGTTGGCAATTGTATTTAACGGGACTTCTATCAACTCGACGTGGTTATTAACACTCGGGCTCTCTATTAAGGCACTATTAGAAACTACCAGACCACCCTGCTGCACTACATTGCCAAATTTATTTAGTGAAGGGGGATTCATTGCTATTAGCGCGGACGGGTTGTCCACGATGGGGGATCCAATTAACTCCGAAGATACAATAGCCGTACAGTTGGCCGTACCTCCCCTCATCTCTGGCCCGTAAGAAGGCAACCAGGTAACTTCCAAGCCCAGCTCCATTCCGGTTCGCGCAATTATCTTACCTGCCAATATTACACCCTGGCCACCAAAACCTGAAATTACCGTAGAATACTCTTTCATTCTTTTTCACCCGCGGTTCTATCAAGAATATCACCAAGAGGGTAAACTTGCTCCACTTCCTCCTTTATTCGATCAATGGCTTCGACCGGGTCTAGCCCCCAATTGATCGGACAGGCGGATAGGAACTCTATTAAAGAATAACCTTTGCCTTCGAGCTGGTTCCTAAAACCTTTTTTGATAGCTTTCTTCGCACGTTTAATGGTTTTCACGTCGTAAACTGCCTGCCGGGTAATGTAAGTTGGTCCATCAAGCTTTGATAGCATTTCAGACATCTTAATCGGGTACCCAAAGTCCTCGGCCTTCCGCCCGCCCGGAGTCGTAGTTGTTTTTTGATCTATTAAAGTAGTCGGGGCCATCTCGCCACCTGTCATTCCGTACAATGTGTTATTAATGAAGAATACGGTGATATTCTCTCCACGATTTGCTGCGTGCACGGAATTATTCGTTCCAATAGATGCGAAATCCCCATCACCCTGATATGCGAACACCGTCAGGTCTGGCCGAGCACGTTTCATCCCCGTTGCGACCGCGGAAACCCGCCCATGAGCAGGCTGTACTACGTCGATGTCAAACCACTCATAAAGAAAGACCGAACAGCCTACAGGGGCAGTGCCTACCGTTGTTTCTCTAATCCCTAACTCGTCGATAGCTTCAGCAATTAACCTGTTAATAATACCATGATGACAACCAGGACAATAACTGAACTTTTCATCATTTAGTGCATCAGGTTTGCCAAATACAAGCTTTTTTTCTTCTTTACTTACCGAAGCGATCTGATTAGACATGCTTTTTGACCTCCTCGAGTATCCCTTTGGGCGTAGGGACACAACCCGCCATTTCTCCATAAAAAGGCGTATTGATATTTTTCGATACTGACAATCTAATATCTTCAACCATTTGCCCGGAATTCATTTCTACAGTCAAAACAGTATCAACTTTCCCACTCAATTCATCGATCCGATCTCCCGGAAACGGCCATAGGGTAATAGGTCTAAACAAGCCAATATTTATCCCTTCTTCCTGTCCTAATCGAATGGTGGATTTAACAATCCTGGCAACCGTGCCAAACGCTGTAACCAGAATATCGGGGCCCTCAACTCCAATTTCCTCGTAACGCACTTCCTTTCTCTCAATAACTCTGTATTTCGTAAATCTTTCTTCGCTCATGGCCTTTAATTTATCGCCACCCAGGGCAAAACTTTTAATCACGTTAGGTTTCCTATTCTTAGCTCCAGAGGTTGCCCAGGGTTTGGAAGGAAGCTCGTTTAAATCCTTCCTCGCAGGTAGCTCAACAGGTTCCATCATCTGGCCTATCATACCGTCAGCCAAAACCATTACCGGAGTTCTATATTCATCAGCAAGATCAAAAGCTTCGTAGGTAAGCTGAGCAGCTTCGGGAACTGTCGATGGTGCAAGGGTAAGTAATTGGTAATCGCCATGTCCCCCACCTTTTGTGGCCTGAAAATAATCACCCTGAGCGGGTTGAATATTTCCTAAACCAGGGCCACCACGCATAATGTTTACTATGACAGCCGGCAAGTCTGAACCCGCAAGGTAAGAAATTCCCTCCTGTTTAAGACTAATCCCGGGGCTACTGGAAGAGGTCATTGCTCTCTCACCGGTTGAAGCGGCTCCATAAACCATGTTAACTGCACCAATTTCACTCTCTGCCTGGAGAAAAGTTCCATTGTCCTCTTCAGGCATATGAGTTGCCATCCACTGTAAAAGCTCCGCCTGGGGGGTAATTGGGTAGGCAAAATAGTTTCGACAGCCTGCCCTTATCGCTGACTCTGCAATGGCTTCGTTACCACGCATCAACTGTTTATTACCCATCTAAACTGCCTCCTTCTCGTCGATCTTATAAACAGTTAATGCAACGTCCGGGCAGACAATTCCACAAAACCCACAAGCAATGCAGTCTTCCGGGTGCATAACTTTGACGTAATTATATCCATCGGAGTTGAAATTTTCAGAGAAAGCTAGTACGTCCCGGGGGCAGGCATTAATACACAGCCCACACCCCTTACAGCGTTCACGATCTACAATGACTTGGCCCCTCGACATTCTATCCCCTCCTGAAGGCCTTGATCACGGTACCCAAAAATCTTTATCAAGTCTTTCTTTTCGGTGTTTCTTAATAGATTTGAGCGCCCTATCAGCTTCTTTAAACCACTGAGTCAACTTTTCAGAAAGCTCTTCCTTTACTTTCTCCTCACCTCCCGATTTATTCTGAGCGGAAATATTCTTCAAATATTTATCTGGTTTCTTCAAATATTTATCCTTGTTAAACACTTCGATAACCGTTAACCGAAAAAATCCCCTGTCGGTTTTCTCATCGACTACCACTTTTACTTCTGTACCCCTTTTTATAGTTGAAGAATCGACCCCAGATTTACACTCATCGGTTGCAAAACCCTTAACATTGTTCCTTAGCTCTATAACATAACCATCCTGTTTCACTTCTTTCACTACTCCGGACGCTTTTTCACCAGGTCTTAATTCCATAATTATCACCAGTATAATCACTTCTCTTTGAGCCGTCAGTTTGATTATAAGTCCACACTAACATTACTTCAAAAAAACCTTCTATTGCGGT